>JAILEQ010000037.1 GCA_024687305.1 Lachnospiraceae bacterium
TTTTCAACCGATAACGTTATCGCTGTATGCGATCCGGTTTATCCCGTATATGTCGATTCAAACGTAATGGCAGGAAGAACGGGTCTTTTCGATGAGAATACGGGAAGATATTCAAAAGTAGTCTATATGCCCTGTACAAAAGAGAACGATTTTTCGCCTGCATTTCCCGAAAAGACACCGGATATCATCTATCTGTGTTTTCCCAATAACCCTACCGGAGCAGTGATAACATGCGAACAGCTTCAGAAGTGGGTTGATTACGCCAACGAAAATAAAGCGGTCATCATTTACGATGCCGCTTATGAAGCATACATAAAAGAAGAAAACATCCCTCACACTATCTATGAGTGTGACGGCGCAGATACCTGCGCGATAGAGCTTCGTTCTTTTTCCAAAAATGCCGGATTCACGGGACTTCGACTCGGATTTACGGTCATCCCCAAAAAGCTGACAGTCGGCGATGTATCGCTTAATACTCTTTGGGCAAGAAGACACAGCACAAAATATAACGGGGCTCCCTACATCGTTCAAAGAGCGGGTGAAGCGGTATATTCGGATAAGGGAAAGGCCGAAGTCAAAGAGCTTGTAAACTATTATATGGAGAATGCTTCATATATATGCGAAGGCTTAAAGAGTGCGGGGTATGAGATATACGGCGGCGTGAACGCGCCCTACATATGGCTCAAGACGCCGGACGGGCTTTCAAGCTGGGAATTCTTTGATCTTTTGCTAAATAAAGCTTCCGTAGTCGGTACACCCGGTTCGGGATTCGGTCCGAGCGGCGAAGGATATTTCAGACTGACCGCTTTCGGCGACCATGAAGCCACCAAAGAGGCGATCGAGAGAATAAAGAAGTTATAGCGTTGTTGCGGGTTTATCAATTAAGTGATAAATTTGATTATATGAAAAAAACAGCGCTCATACTGTCAAAAATCTCATATTTTATCGCATCGATCATTTTACTTTACCTTTGCGTTCAGTCCGCGAGACTTACGTTTGTTTCGGACGTGTCAAATCTTGTCGATGAAAGCATCCGTAAAAGCAAAGATATATTTATACTTAACATATTGGTCGCAATTCTCGGGGCAGCGGTACTTTATGCCCTTTCCCGGGCAATCTTTAAAAGTGAAGATAAGCAGAAAAACCGTAAAAGGCTCTTGATCATCCAAATTGCGGTTTCCTGCTTTATTTTTGCTTTATTGATACTTTTTGTCTTTAAAACAAAGATATCCCCTTATTGGGATCAGATGGAAGTTTTCCTCGATGCACAAAGGTTCAATGCCGGCAACTACGAAGACATGAACAACATGTACCTTATAATGTATCCGCAGCAATACGGTCTTATCTTCTTTGAAGGATTACTGTTAAAGCTGGTTGATCATTACAGATTCTTGCAGTGCTTAAACGCACTTTTTATCTCTTTGTCAGTCTTCTTTGCGGGCAGAACGGTGTTGCTTGTATCGGACAATGAGAAGGCAGGATTTTTCGCAACAATCCTCATGGGAATATTCTTTCCTTTCTTCTATTATGTTTCTTTTGTGTACGGAGACGTTTTCTTTGCATTTTCCGCAATGCTCGTCGCATATTTATCAATACAATATTGCAAAAAGAAAAAGGCAGGCTTCATTATCGGAGCGCTCATCGTATCGTGCATTGCCCTTCCGGTCAGACAGAATGCCCTCATATTCCTGGTGACGGCATGCATTTTCTTTGTACTGTGTTCCCTTAAAGAAAAGAAGCTTATATATATACTCATCGCAGTTTTGTTTATGGCGTTACCGCTTCTTACCGATGCCGGAATCAAGAAATATTATGAAATAAAGAGCGGATACGAGGTAAGCCACGAGGAGATTCCGAAGATAAGCTGGGTAGTAATGGGACTTCAGGGCGATCCTTATGAGGGAAAGGGTGTTGGCTATTACAACGGATACAATTACGGATCGTACCTGTTTCACGATTCCAAAAAGGAGCTTGCGGCAGCACATTCAAGAGAAGAGCTTTCGATGAGGCTTTCAGAGTTTAGGCAAAATAAGAAACTGGCTGTGGATTTCTTTAACTATAAGGCGCTTGAACAGTGGAGCGATCCGCTTTTTGAGTCTGCGCACATGACAGCGGGCGACGGAAGCGAATATAACAGGATCCGTCTTTTCTACAATTCGAAAGTGCTTGGTCTTTTGAGATTTTTGATGAACTATTATCAGTTCTTTATATATGCTTTTGCGCTTGTATTTACGGCGAAAGGCGCATTTGCAAAAACGGATGAAAACAGCGGCCGCTTTGAAAAAAATCTGTATTCGTCGATCTTTACGATCATGTTCACGGGCGGATTTTTGTTCAGTCTCATATGGGAAGCGAAGGGACGATATGTGTTCCCGTTCTTTGTGATGCTGATCCCGGTTGCGGCAGCGGGACTTAAGATCGCGCTCGATCTTTTTACTGAGCGTATCGGTAAGACGAAAGGAGAAAAACAAAAACAGGCATGAAAAAATCAGCGCTCATCCTTTCAAAGATCGCAACAGCGATAGCAGCTTTGTTTTCGCTCTATCTTTTTGTGAACGCGATCCATTATACGTTCAACATGAACCTCTATTATTATGAAGGCATCTCTTTTATGACGGAAGGACCCGATTCAAGGCTTAAAAACCTTATCTTCATCGCTCTGTCATTTTTGGGTGCGTTTGCGCTTTGCAAGCTTTTGTTTATAGGCTGCAAAGATAAAAATTCCAAGAACAGACGGGTTCTCGTTGCGTCGATCGCGTCGTCGATACTTGTTACGGCGGGCCTTGTTTACTTTGTGATAAAGACCCACATATCGGTCGAATGCGATCAATACGAAGTGTTCATCAGGGCTATCGATTTCGCAAAAGGCGATTTTTCGTGGGTAGGCGATTATTATTTTCAGATGTACCCTCAGCAGCTCGGTCTTGCTTTCTTTGAAAGCTTTTTCCTGCATTTCACAAACGACTGGCTCATATTCCAGATACTTAACGCAGTATTTGTGGGAGCAAGCATTTTCTTTATATGCAGGATAAGTCATGAAGCATTTGAAAATCCTTTTGTGAGTTTTATTACTTTGCTGTCCACGCTTCTTTGTTTCCCGCTTTATTACTATGTAAGCTTTGTTTACGGCGACGTTTTCATGATATTTGCATCGCTGTTTATCACGTGGGCACTTATCAGATACTTTAGGACATCGAAGATCGTTTACGCGGTTTTGATGATCATTGCCTCGATCGTAATGGTCCCGATCCGGAAAAACTCTTTGGTATTTCTGATCGCTGTAGCGGCTTCGCTTATCGTTTTTTCTCTTTTAAAGAAAAAAGCTTCATATATCATCATGGCTTTGCTGGTCCTGATAATTCCCTATTTTGCAAACGAAGCGATCGTTAAAGGATACGAGATCCGATCGGGGTCAAAAGTCGAAAACGGAATGCCCGCGATCAACTGGATCGCAATGGGACTGTACCCGGCGGTAAACGAAAACTGCAGCGTCGGCGTATATAACATGTACAACGAGATCACATATTTTAACGCAAACAGAGACAGAAAAGTCTCTTCGCAGATGTCGAAGGACTACATAGATCAAAGACTTCGCGAGTTTAAGGCAGACAAAAAGGAAGCCTATGCGTTTTTCAGGTTCAAGATACTCGAGCAGTGGGCGGAGCCTACGTTTTCTTCGATCGACTCTACGGTTGGACTTCATAAATACTGTTGGGAAGAAGTGAAGTTTTCTTACGACTTCCATACTTTAAATACGATGAGTAACATAATGAACGTTCTTCAAAGCTTCGTTTATGCATTTTCGCTGCTCTTCTTTGCTATAGCGTTAATAAGGGACAAAGAAAACAGGTCGATCGTTCTAACCATCGGCTTTATCGGAGGCTTCCTTTTCAGCATTCTCTGGGAAGCGAGCGGCAGATACGCTTTCCCATATTTTATGCTTTTGATACCTCTTGCTTCGGGAGCTGCCGGAACGATAATGGAAACAGCAGAGAATATAGTTCTTTCAAAGATAAAAAAGAAAGACGGTAGGACTGATGGAAAATCTTGTTAAAAATTCGATCGTCACTTTAAAAAAGGGCGAAGGGAGAAGCCTTAAAGCGGGCGGAGCCTGGATATTCGACAATGAAATAGAATCGATAATGGGAACCTTTACAAACGGAGATATTGTAAAGGTTCATGATTTTGACGGTTACGAACTCGGAGCCGGCTTTATAAATCAAAACTCGAAGATACGTGTACGGATGCTTACAAGAAAACGTAATTGTGAGGTGACCGAACAGTTTTTAAAAGACAGAGTCAAAGCCGCATGGGATTACAGAAAAGCGGTCATGGGAAAAGATGACTTAAATTGCTGCAGACTTATCTTCGGAGAAGCCGATTTTCTTCCGGGACTCGTTATCGATAAGTACAGTGACGTACTGGTGGTTGAAAGCCTCTCTCTTGGAATGGACAGATTAAAGATGTTGATCATAGATCATCTCAAAGAGCTGCTCCATGAAGACGGATACGATATAAAAGGAGTGTATGAGCGTTCCGATGCTCCGGTTCGCAAAAAAGAAGGGATGGAGCCGTATAAAGGCTTTATCGGAGAAGAGTTTGACACAAACGTTGATATAGTCGAAAACGGTGTAAAGTATACTGTCGATGTGGTTAACGGCCAGAAGACAGGTTTCTTCTTAGACCAGAAATACAATCGATTTGCGATGCAGAAACTTATAAAAGGCTTAAAGACCGTGTCGGAGCACGTGAGGGTTCTCGACTGTTTTACGCATATGGGTACGTTTGCATTAAACTGCGGACTTGCCGGTGCGACCGACGTTGAAGGTCTTGATATTTCCGAGTATGCCGTTACACAGGCAACGGAAAATGCAAAGAAAAACGGTCTTTGCGACCATGTTCGCTTCAGAGCCGCCAATGTTCTAGACGAATTGCCGAGGCTGAATGAAGCGGGTGAAAAGTACGATGTGGTGATACTCGATCCTCCCGCGTTCACCAAATCAAGAGAGGCGACAAAGAATGCCATAAAAGGATATCGTGAGATAAACATGAAAGGTCTCAAACTCGTAAGAGACGGCGGATACCTTGCCACCTGTTCCTGTTCCCATTTCATGACCCAGGAGCTTTTTACGGAAGTGATCTCTCAGGCTGCAAAGAGTGTTCACAAAAGACTTACGCAGGTTGAGTTTAAGACACAGGCTCCCGACCACCCGATACTTTGGGCTGCGGATGAATCATATTATTTGAAGTTCTATATCTTCAGAGTGAGTGACGAGAAATAACGGAGTGAACAGATGATAAAAAAGCGGATATTTTCGTGTTTTCTTTCATTTTTCATATTTATTGGACTTACCGGTTGCGGTGAAGTTTCATCGGTAAGCGAAGCTGTGAGCGCGAGCGAATCGGTTCCCGTGGAAAGCGTAGTTTCGGTCATTGAAGAACCTGAAACTGTGGAGGAAGAAAAGGAAGTCATCTGGGACTTCGACGAATACATAAACGAAGAATGGAAAAGCGAGCAAAGAAAGAAAGACGAAACCACCGTTTACGCCTGGGACGAGCATCGACAAACGGTCAAGCAAAGACTTGTGGACATTCTTGAAAACGAAGATATATCCACACTGTCCGAGGATGACGGTCTTTATAAAGCCATCGTCATGTACAGGCAGTTTTTAAATGCACCCGATGAAAAAGAAAAAAGCATCGAGTCCGTAAAGAAATATCTTTCGAAGATTGACAAAGTAAAGTCTCTTAACGATCTTTACGATCTTTACAAAGACGAATCCTATGCCGTCAACAATTTCGTTCTCAAATTCGAAGTAAATCCCGACGATTACGGTTACAACGCCCTTTGGTTCGTGCCCAATTCCTTATCGGGAAGCTTAAAGGAAACTATTGAGGCGATCAACGGAAAAGATCCCAAAAAGGACGGCGAGCGTTTTCTTGGTTTTATGGAAGAACTCGGTTATTCAAAAGAAAAATCTCTTGAGGTACTAAGTAATGCCGCCAAAGCCGGAGAACTTATAGACGCATACTGGAACAACCCTAAAATAGACGGTTATACATATTATTACGATCCTGAGAAACTGGAAAAAGAAAACGTTACGGTTCCCGTTTTTGACATTCTTTTAAGCCTTAACGCCATCGGAGCAAGCGAAGATTTCCTTGCGGAAAAAGGCTGCTGCGACTTTTTAAATTCCATGTTTACCGAGGAAAATGTTCCTTTATTGAGAGATCATCTTCTGGTCAAATCCGTTTTCCTGTTTTCCTGGATATCTTCTTTCTCAAAAGAAACGGAGGAAGAAAAAGACTTAAGACCTGCCGCACTGTCGTTTTTGACACTCAACGCGGGAGATGTACTTACTAAGGAATATATTAAGCGATATATAGACGAATCGGTTCTTACGGAGACGGACGAATACTTAAAAGAGATCAAACAGGCTGCGATAGATACGGTATATGATGCAAATTGGCTATCCACCCACGGAAAAGAGCTGGCAAGAAGAAAGATATTACGAATGAGAGATGTGATCGCGGTAAACGAAGATACCGACGATCTTTCGAATATAGAGATCAGCGACGATACGATTGAAAACTATCTTGCCTTTGTGGTTAATCGCGAGAGATTTTTCAGAACCCAGACCACCAAAGAAGACGAAGGCCGTCAGGTATATAAAGCAGACATGCTTGATGTGAACGGTCGATTTTATCCCGAGTATGACGCTGTCATGATAACGGCGGGACTTATAAGTTATTATGCCGATCAGGGTGATATGTCATACGAAGAAAAG
>JAILEQ010000043.1 GCA_024687305.1 Lachnospiraceae bacterium
CGGTAAGGCAACGGACTCTGACTCCGTCATTTCAAGGTTCGAATCCTTGTACCCCAGCTTTAAACCTTAGTGATTTATCACTGAGGTTTTTTTTTCCAAAGGTTCATATAACGGTTACAAATTTGGAGTAAATATGATTAAGACGGCAGAATTTCAGACGTTGATAATGAGCCGATCCGTAGAGTTCGGTGTGTATTTGAAAGATAAAGAGGGCGAAGGCGAGGTACTTTTGCCTAAAAAGCAGGTGCCGGAAGGACTTAAAGTCGGCGATGAGATTGAGGTTTTCGTTTATAAGGATTCCAACGACAGACTTATTGCGACGGTGAATAAGCCCTTTGTTACCTTGAATAAGGTCGCTCGTCTTAAAGTTTCCCAGGTTACCAAGATCGGGGCTTTTCTTGACTGGGGGCTTGAAAAGGATCTTTTTCTTCCTTTCGCACAGCAGACCTACAGAGTTAAAGAAGGTGACGAGGTGCTCGTTTCTGTCTATATAGATAAGTCCGAGAGAGTTGCCGCTACCATGAAGATTTATCCGTATCTTGAACATGCCACGGACATTAAGGCCGAGGATGTTGTAGAGGGAACGGTTTATGAGATAAGCGACAATTTCGGTGCTTTTGTGGCCATTGATGATAAATATCAGGGGCTTATTCCCCAAAGAGAACTTTACGGAGACGTTGAGGTTGGGAAAAAGATACATGCAAGAGTCATTTCCGTTCGCGAAGACGGTAAAGTGAACTTAAGTATCCGTAAGAAATCGTATCTTCAGATCGAGAGCGATGCCGAGAAGCTTATTGAGATAATAAAAAGCTATGACGGGGTTCTTCCGTTTACCGATAAAGCATCGCCGGAAGTGATAAAACGAGAGACGGGAATGAGCAAAAACGAGTTCAAAAAAGCTGTCGGCAATTTGTACAAAAACCGTGTCATAGAAATCACCGAAAACAATAAAATCAGGTTGATTTGACCGAAACTGCGCGTTTTTTTGTATATCTTTTTACTGTGAAAAGTGCACAAAAAATTTTGAAATTTCAAAAATATATACAAAAAACGGGTCGTCGGGTATGGCATTTTTAAGTAAAATATAATAAAATAATCCCTGTATAGGTGTTTTTGACGAAAAATAACACCCAAAATCATTGTGAAAATTGTCCAACGAAAGGATGTAAACCATGATTTCAAATCAGATCTTGCAGGGAACAATCGACGGATTAAAGGCCATTTCCCGTGTTGAACTGTGTATTGTAGACACGGAAGGCAGAGAAATGGTGTCCACCACCCAGGGTCTTAACAACGTATCGGGACAGGCCCGTGAATTTGCCAAATCCCCTGCAGATTCACAGGAAATTCAGGGATACTCCTATTTCAAGATATATGATGACGCATCTTTGGAATATATACTTATCGCAGCCGGTACAGGCGAAGATGTATATATGATCGGAAAGATGGTCGCTTTCCAGATTCAGAATCTTATTGTCGCTTACAAGGAGCGTTTTGATAAGGATAACTTTATCAAGAATCTCCTTCTGGACAATCTTTTGTTGGTCGATATTTACAGCCGTGCAAAGAAACTTCATATCGCACCCGACGCAAAACGTGTCGTAATGATAGTCGAATCCGACGATCACAAGGATTTCAATGTTCTTGAGAGCGTGCGGACTCATTTTGGTTCCAATTCGAGCGATTTTATTACCGCGGTAGATGAAAACGACGTTATCGTGGTTAAGGAAGTCGAGGATTTCGAATCAACCAGAGAAGTTGAAAAGGCGGCCGCTACGATACTTGCCAAGCTTAAAGATGAAGGCATGACGGACGTTCATGTTGCGTACGGCTCGGCCGTAGGCGAGATCAAAGAAGTCAGCCGTTCCTACAAAGAAGCCAAGATGGCCATGGATGTCGGCAAGATATTCTTTACCGAAAGAGAGATCGTAGCTTACTCGGAACTCGGTATCGGACGACTTATCTATCAGCTTCCGGTTCCTTTGTGCAAGATGTTCATAAAGGAGATCTTCGGCGGAAAGAGTCCCGACGAGTTCGATGAGGAAACGCTCGTGACCATCATGCGTTTCTTTGAAAACAGCTTAAACGTATCCGAAACCTCCAGGCAGCTTTACATTCACAGAAATACGCTTGTGTACAGACTTGACAAGCTTCAGAAGTCGACAGGGCTGGATCTTAGGATATTTGAAGATGCGATCACGTTCAAGATCGCACTCATGGTAGTCAAATACATGAAATATATGGAGAAAGATGATTAAGGAAGGGGTTAGGTATGCCTAGACGCAAAAAGCGCTACATGGAAGATGACGAAGTCATCGTATTCGATCATGTCAGCAAAATGTACAAAGAAAATTCCAACTACGCCCTCGATGATGTTAGCATCCGTATCAAAAAAGGCGAGTTTGTATTCGTGGTAGGTGAATCGGGTTCCGGTAAATCTACTCTTACGAAGCTTCTCTTAAGAGAACTGATTCCCACAAAGGGAAATATCTACGTATTAAATTACGATCTTAAAAGATTAAGACACAGAAAAGTTCCGAAATACCGTCGTAACATAGGTGTCGTATTCCAGGATTTCAGATTGTTAAGAGACCGTAACGTATATGAAAACGTTGCATTTGCGCAAAGGATCATTCAGGTATCGGGCCGTGAGATCCGAAGAAATGTACCCAGAGTCCTAGCGACCGTTAACCTTGCCGGTAAATACAAAGCAAAGCCCAACAACCTTTCGGGTGGCGAGCAGCAAAGAGTTGCAATAGCAAGAGCACTTGTAAACAGACCTTCGATACTTCTTGCGGATGAGCCTACGGGAAACCTCGATCCCAAGACTTCTTTGGAGATCATGCATCTTTTTGAAGAGATCAACAACGCGGGAACTACCGTAATAATGGTTACCCACGATAAAAATATCGTCAATGCCATGAGCAAGCGAGTTATCACATTAAACCGCGGCGTGGTGGTAAGCGACGAAGAGAACGGAGTGTATATCGATGAAGATTAGTACATTGTTTTATACTCTCTGGCAGGGTATCAAAAATCTGTTCAGAAACAAGCTTTTTACTTTGGCTTCGATAGCCACCATAAGTTCATGTCTTTTCCTTTTTGGTATTTTCTATGCTGTTCTGGCGAACTTTCAGAACATCATAAAGACAGCCGAAGAGGGAGTTTGCGTTGTCGTTTTCTTCGACGAAGGTATTTCCGAAGACCGTATAGGAGAGATCGGCGAGATGATCAAAAAGCGTGGTGAAGTTTCCGCCATCAACTTTGTATCAGCAGACGAAGCATGGGAATCGTTCAAAGAGGAGTATCTTGGCGAGTACAGCGAAGGATTTCTTGAAAACCCGCTTGCCGATTCGGCCAACTACGAGATCTACTTAAACGACGTATCGATGCAGAACAGTCTTGTAACTTTCCTTGAATCGGTCGACGGAGTAAGGGAAGTCAAACGAAGCGAGATGACAGCCATGACTCTTGACGGTGTCAATAAACTGATAGGTTACGTATCACTTGGTATCATCCTGTTACTTTTCTTTGTATCGGTATTCCTTATAAGCAACACCGTTACGATAGGTATCCAGGTTCGTAAAGAAGAGATCACCATTATGAAATATATCGGTGCGACCGATTTCTTTACGAGAGCACCGTTTGTTATCGAAGGTATACTCATCGGACTTATCGGATCGTCTATCCCGCTTGGCGTGATATATTTTCTTTACAACAGAGCCATCGGATTTGTGACCGATTCGTTCTCGGTTTTATCACAGTTACTTAACTTCTTAACGATCGAGGAGATCTTTAAGGTTCTCCTTCCGCTTTCTCTTGCAATTGGCGTGGGAATCGGTTTTTTTGGTAGCTTCTCTACCGTCAGAAAACATTTGAGAGTTTAGTGAACAACTTTTTTCATCAAGGAGACACTTGTGAAGAAATTTAGAAAAACTGTCGGGATCGTGGTTGTGATCGCTCTTGCGGTGGGCGCTTTGCCGCAGGCTTCTTATGCGACCAACTATTCGTCGATCACCAGCGACAGTATAAAAGAAAAGCAAAAGCAGATACAGGATTCTCAAAACTTAAAAAAGCAGATACAAAATCAGATCTCGGACGCCAAGGCCCTAAAGAAGGAACTTGAGCAGTACAAAAAGGACACAGCGGCATACGTTGAAAAGGTCGACGGTCAGCTTACGGAAGTTTTGGACCACATCGATGAACTCAACAACCTGATAGTCGCCAAAGAAAACGATATCACGGTTGCTACACAGGAACTTAACGAGGCCATCGAGACCGAAGAAAATCAGTATCAGGCGATGAAGGACCGCATAAAGTTCATGTACGAACAGGGCGAGACGTTCTATCTCGATATCATGTTCAATGCCAAAACGTTCGGTGACTTCATCACCAAGGCCGGATATATCGACAGGCTCGAGGAGTACGACAGAAAGAAGCTTGAAGAGTATAAAGCTACAAGAGAATGGACGGAGATATGTAAAGCGACACTCGAAGCCGAGAAAGCTTCTTTGGACGAGGCTAAAGCAGCTGCCGAAGCCGAAGAAGATACTTTGTCTTTACTGCTTAAAGAAAAAGAGACCGAGCTCGCAAATTATTCAACCAAGATACAAAATACCGAAAACGCGATCTCAAACTACGAGGCGGAATATGCTGCCGAGGTTGCTACCATAGAGGCTTTGGAAGCAAAGATACTTGAAGAGAAAAAGGCTATCGCCGCTACTATGAACCGTATAGTTTATGACGGCGGACAATTTGTTTGGCCTGCGCCCCAGTATACGAGGATCACCGAAGAATTCGGCTGGCGTACCCACCCGATCACGGGAAGGGCGGAATTCCACAGCGGACTTGATATGGGTGCTCCCGGAGGATCCCCTATACTTGCGGCATATGACGGTGTTGTTGTTGCTTCCGCTTACAATTGGTCTATGGGAAATTACATAATGATCGATCATGGCGACGGTCTTTATACGGTCTATATGCATGCCAGCAAACTGTATGTTTCATCGGGAGACGTGGTCGTGGCGGGCGAGACGATCGCCGCGGTCGGTACAACGGGAAGTTCTACGGGTAATCACTTGCATTTCAGTGTAAGACTTAACGGTCAGTACGTTAATCCCTGGCCTTACCTTACCTAAAGATTCAGAGGTTAGTTTGATATGGAAGAATTAAACAAAGAAAAAACCAGGTCATTCTGGCTTGGATTGCTTACCGGTGCAGCTTCGGCGGGGGCTGTTCTGACGCTTATAATTTGCGTATTCATTTTTGTATTTGAAAGAGGAAAAGCGGGCGATCCGCTTACCGCAAATAAGCCCTCGGGCACCAATCCGTTCAGTATCGGAAATCAAACTGTCGAGAAAAGCGACATTGTCGACAATGAATTTATCTCTAAAGTTAACAGGATAAACGAACTTATCGATAACTATTTCTATTTTGAAGAAAATGTCAATATCGATGATATTAAGACATCCATGTATGACGGGATGCTCGCATCGCTTGACGATCGCTATTCCGTATACTATACGCCCGAAGAACTCGAGACGATGTTTACGGAAAGTGACGGTAGATATTACGGTATAGGATCGTATGTAACGATAGACGAGACTTCAAATCTCCCGATGCTTTCGGGAGTCTTCGAAGAATCTCCCGCACAGAAGGCAGGTCTTCGCGACGGAGATCTCATATACGAAGTTGACGGTACAGCCGCTCAGGGATTGTCACTCAACGATGTCGTTTCTTTGATAAAGGGTCCCATAGATACTGATGTGGTCCTTACGATAATCCGTGACGGTGAGAGCGATTATCTTCACATAACCGTTACAAGAGGCCGTGTTGAGACACCGACCGTAAATCATAAGATGCTTGAGAACAAGATCGGATATCTTCAGATAACCGAGTTCGATGATGTAACCTTGTCGCAGTTTGAAAATGCGTATGACGATCTGAAAAAGAACGGCATGAAGGCTCTCATAATCGACCTTCGAAGCAACCCCGGCGGCAACCTTGACACCGTAGTCGGCATCTGCGATGACATACTTCCTGCGGGCATCATCACATATACCGTTGACAAGTACGGTAACAGAGAAGAATATGCCTGCCACGGGAATAACCCTATAGACATACCGCTCGCGGTATTGGTCAATGAGTACAGCGCTTCTGCATCCGAACTCATGACGGGTGCCATCAGAGATTACAAGGTAGGCGTTGTGGTCGGAAAAACCACATTCGGAAAAGGTATAGTTCAGCAGATATATACATTAAGCGACAACTCGGGTATCAAACTTACCACGAGCAGATATTACACGCCAAACGGTGAATGTATCCACGAAGTAGGTATCGCGCCCGACATCGAAGTCGAACTCGACACCGATCTTTACTATGCGGAAGATTCTGTAGATACGCAGTTAAACGCGGCTGTGGATTACATTAAAGGAAAGATCAGATAATGATGTGCGGTGCTCTTTTCGACACCGCACTTTTTGTAATGTTTTTAACAGTTTTAGCTACTTTTTATTTTATCAAGGTTTTGGTATCATATGAGCATGGGCGAGAATTACAGGAAAACGTACATAAAGATCGACAACAGAATACTTGAAAACAACGCGAGAGTACTTACGAAGGCATATCCTCACAAGTATTACATCGCCGTTGTCAAAGGAAACGCTTACGGACACGGTTACGGCATAGTCCCGGCACTGGTAAGAGGAGGCATAAACGCCTTTGCGGTTTCAAACTTAAACGAAGCTCTAAAGGTCAGAGAATTTGAGAAAAACCTTCCCGTTATCATGCTCGAACCGGTTCACAAAGAGTATCTTTCGGTGTGCGAACAAAACAACATCTCGGTATGCATAAACTGCAAAGAAACATTCGATGAGGTCGCAGAAAGCGCTCTTAAGCTCAAAGTCCACATAAAAGTCGACTGCGGCATGAACAGACTCGGCTTTAAAGATAAAGAAGAACTCGAGGCTGTTTACAAAAGTGCCTGTGAATGCGAAAACATCACTGTCGAAGGTCTGTTCTCGCATTTCCATACGACCGGCCTTGCGGACACAGAGTACGATGCGGATCTTGAACGTTTCAAGGCTCTTACAAAAGACCTTCCTCTTAAAGATATCCCGATGGTGCACGTTGATAAAAGCCAGACGATCATGGCTCACGAAAAGCCGGACTTTTCAAACGCAGTCCGCTTCGGAATAGTCCTTTACGGATTCAATCTTATGAATAAATATCCGGGGACTTTAAAAGGCAGGCTTCGCAAGTTAAAGGCATCTTTAAAGAACAGCATGCATCACGTTAAACCCTGCAAGCCCTATCCCGAACTGGATATAAAGACCGCGCTTACGCTTTACACCGAAGTCATCCAGGTAAAGAAAGTAAAAGCCGGAGAGTACGTGGGATACGGTCTTAACCATAAAGCCGAAACCGACGAGTACGTAGCCACAATAGACACCGGTTACGGTGACGGCATCAACAGAAAGCGCGTCGGAAGCTTTGTAGCTATAAACGGGAAGAAATATCCCATTATCGGCGAGATAGGTATGGGAATGTGCGAGATAAAAGCGGACGAGACAGTCAAAAGACACGACAAAGTCACGGTATTCGGCTCCGAGATTCCCATCCGCTCCATCACAAGACACGTAATGACGACAATGTACGAACTTATGACGAACCTCGATTCGTCTATACCACGCATATATGAGGATTAAGCATGCAGCATAAAGCAGTTTTGATCGGCTCCGATATGAACACATATTACATGGCGAGATGTTACCATGAAGCTTTTAATGAGAACATCGATGTCATCGCAACGGAGCCCATCCGATTCACACAGTTTTCATCGATCGTAAACATCACCTATCATCCCAACCTTAAAACCAAGGAAGGCTTTGTAAAGGCAATGCTTGACTACGGCAAAGAGAAATTTGCCGGTGAAAAGATAGTCGCTATCCCCTGCCACGACGTTTATGTTCGTCTTCTGGCGGAAAATCTTGACGAGCTTTCCGAGTATTTCATCTACAACGGACCGTCTCTTAAGATAGTCGATGCCTTTTTGGTAAAAGAGACGTTCTACAGGGCATTCGGCCGTGCGGGACTTAAGTTCGCAAAGACGATCTATTATGACTGCAAGGACAAAGAAACCGCTCCGATCCCCGTCGAAATGTATTACCCTCTCATCATTAAGCCCAGTAACGGCATAGAGTACGGTAAGCACAAGTTTGAAGGTCAGCCCAAAGTATACAAAGCAAAAACGCCCGAAAAGGCTGTTGAGTTCATAAATAAGGTTAAAGCTTCGGGATATGAAGACACGCTCATCGTACAGGAGTTCATACCCGGCGACGACACTTATCTTTTTGACTGCATGATCTACGTAAACTCAAGCGGAAAAGCCGAGTTTGCAAGTTTTGCGCAGATAGGCCTTCAGGAACATTCTCCTTCGGCGATCGGTAACTGCACGGTATTGATAAACGGATACAACAAGTTCGGAGGAACCGAGGAGACGGTCGAAAGACTTAAGAAGTTCCTTGAAAAGATCGGTTACAGAGGATTTGCGGAGTTCGACCTCAAATACGACAGACGCGACAAGACGTTCAAAGTAATGGAAATCAATCCCCGCCAGGCAAGATCGAGTTATTATCTTGCCGCGCTTAAACACAATCTCATAACTACGATCTTTGATGACGTTTTTGAGCATAAGGAGCACGAATTTGAACTGCTGTCCGAAGAAGTCCTTCTTTCAATGGTACCTTTTTCGGTGCTTAAAAAATATGTTAAAGACGATGAGTATGTGGCAAAAGCGATCGAACTTAAGAAAGCCCGTAAAATGGTAGACCCTCTTAAGTACAAAGGAGAGAAGTCGTTTAAGCATAAGTTCTACCTTATACTTCGAGCCATGAACTACAAAAAGAAATACAGAATATACAAAAATACTATTTAGAGGTAAACATCTGATGTGCGGATTCGCAGGATTTATCGATGACATGACAATAGCTGAAAAGGACGAAACGGTTCGTAAGATGGCCGATGCCATCAAACACAGAGGACCGGACGGAGAAGGTTTCTTTACCGACGATAAGATCGCCATGGGTTTCAGGCGTCTTAGCATCATCGACCTTAATCTGGGAAATCAGCCTTTGTACAATGAGGACAGCTCACTCGTCATCAACTTTAACGGTGAGATATATAACTACAAAGAGATTCGTGAAGAACTCATAAAGAAAGGTCACACGTTTTCTACCAATTCCGATACCGAAGCGATCATTCACGCGTATGAAGAGTACGGAACGGATGTCGTGGACAGGCTTCGTGGCATGTTTGCTTTTGTTATCTGGGACAGAAACAAAAAGCAGCTTTTCGGTGCGAGAGATCCTTTCGGCATAAAGCCTTTTTACTATTATGAGACACCCGAACTTTTCATATACGGCTCGGAGATAAAGTCGTTTCTTCACCACAAGAACTTTAAAAAGGAACTGAACGAAGACGCTCTTAAGACTTATCTTTGCTATCAGTACAGCGTGCCCACGGATTCGTTCTTTAAAAACGTCCATAAGTTAAATCCGGGTCATTGTTTTATTTACAAAGACGGGAAGATGGACATAAGACAGTACTTCAGGATCGAATATCAGAACAACGACGACGATCTTGAGACGTGCGTAAACAAGATAAACGATATCATGAAATCCAGCATAGAGTATCACAAGATATCAGACGTAGAGGTCGGCGCATTTCTTTCAAGCGGTGTGGATTCAAGCTATATTGTTGCGAATGCAAATGTGGACAAGGCATTCACCGTCGGCTTTGCGGGGAACATCACGGCGCCCGGATTTAACGAGATCGGCGACGCCGAAGGTCTTTGCAAGATACTTGGCATGAAGCATCAGAAAAAGGACATCACACCCGAAATGTTCTTTGATATCCTTCCTACCGTACAGTATCACTCGGATGAGCCGCATGCCAATCTTTCGGCCGTTCCGCTTTACTATCTTGCCAACATGGCGAGCAAAGAGGTAAAGGTAGTGCTCTCGGGCGAAGGCGCGGATGAACTTTTCGGCGGTTATTACGAATACGAGACTCCCAAGGAGTATGCAAGATATCTTAAAGTACCTTATCCGATAAGAGCCGGTATAAAGAAAGTGGCCGAGAAGATGCCAAAAATGAAAGGAAGACATTTCCTTATCAAGGCAGGTTCCAAGCTTGAAGATTACTATATCGGTCAGGCGTTCATAATGAACAACGAAGAGGCCGACAGACTCCTTAAGCCCAAATACAAAAACGGAAAGAACTATCAGGAGATCACAAAGCCGATCTTCGATGAAGTTGCGGACAAGCCCGATCTTTTAAAGAAGATGTATACGGATATGCATTTATGGCTGCCTTACGACATTCTGTTAAAAGCAGACAAGATGACCATGGCAAACTCGCTTGAACTCAGAGTTCCCTTCCTTGACAGGGAAGTGTTCAAAGTAAGCGAGCAGATACCGCTTAAATACATCATTCACAATTATGTGACAAAGTATGCTTTCAGAGTTGCCGCAAACCGCACCATTCCCGAAGAGTGGTCGAAGCGCAAGAAACTCGGATTCCTTGTTCCGTTCAAAGACTGGATAAGAGAAGACAGGTGGTACGAAAAAGTAAAAGAGATGTTTGAAAAGGAATGGGTTTCGGAGTTCTTTAACAAAGACGAACTCATGCATTTGTTAAACGAGCATAAGTCGGGCGCATGGAACAACGGACGTAAGATATACACTGTCTACGCATTCCTTATATGGTATGAGATATATTTCATCAACAACGAAGTGCCGGCAAAGCCCGCTTACGTTTAAGTCGGAGGTATTAAAATGAGTGAATTAAAAAAGATCATAGAAGAAAACGAATCGCAGGTCAGAAGTTACTGCAGAAAATATCCCGTAGTTTTCACATCGGCTAAAAATTCGATGATCTACGACGAAGAAGGAAACGCATACGTTGACTTCCTTGCGGGTTGCGGCGCACTCAACTACGGCCACAACAACGGCGAGATAAAAAGCGAAGTCATCGATTACATCTTAAAAGACAACATCACTCACGCCATGGATATGTACACCACAGCTAAGGGTGAGTTCATAAAGACTTTCAAAGAAAAGATATTGGATCCCAAAGATCTTAATTACAAGATCATGTTCTGCGGTTCAACCGGTACGAACGCCGTTGAAGCTGCACTGAAGCTTTGCAGAAAGAACAAGAAACGCTCAAACATCATTGCTTTTATGGGCGCTTTTCACGGAATGACGCTCGGAAGCCTTGCGCTTACGACCGACCGCACGAGCCGTGACGGAGCGGGAGTTTCGCTCGATAACGTTACGTTCGTTCCCTATGAGACAACGATGGAAGGCTTCGATTCGTTAAGATATCTCGAGACAGTCATCACAGACGACCACTCGGGAATAGAGAAGCCTGCAGCAATCTTTCTTGAGACCGTACAGGCCGAAGGCGGTATAAATGTTGCCAGCGTTGAATGGTTAAAGGGTGTAGAGAGAATATGCCGTGAAAATGACATTTTACTCGTTGCCGATGAGATCCAGGTAGGCTGTTCGAGGACCGGTACGTTCTTCTCATTTGAGCGTGCGGGCATTAAACCCGACATGGTAACACTTTCCAAGTCTATCGGAGGCTACGGCTTCCCGATGTCGCTTCTTTTGATAAGAGACGACCTTGATATATGGAAGCCCGCCGAGCATAACGGAACGTTCAGAGGCAACCAGATCGCATTCGTGGCAGCCAGAAAAGCCATCGAATACAACATTTTCCACGAGATCGACAGACAGGTTGTGGAAAAGGGTGCACTCGTAAAAGAATACATCGAAAAAGAGATACTTCCTTTAAGCGACAAGATATTCTTCAGAGGAATAGGCCTTATATGGGGTATCGACTTCTCGAAATTTGACGATCCGGAGCTTTCCCACAGGATCGCGGATAAATGCTTCGAGAAAGGACTCATCATCGAAAGAGCCGGCAGAGGCGACACCGTACTCAAGATACTGCCTCCGCTAACCATTTTCGATTACGAGCTTTTCAAGGGGCTTGATATCATCAGAGAATCGATAGAGGAAGAATTGGAGAAATAAAGATGCTTCTTAAAGATCTTATACCTTGCGAATATGCCGTGGAAATAGATTCCGTTTCGGACGATTCGCGTACAAAAGGTGAAAATATACTGTTCGTTGCCGTGAAAGGACTTACGGTCGACGGTCACAACTTTGCAAAGAGTGCCGTTGAGAACGGTGCCGTTGCGGTTGTCTGCGAGCACGAGATAGAAGGCTTAAACGTGCCTCAGGTCATCGTTAAAGATTCACAGCGTGCCATGAACGAGATACTTAACCGTTACTACGGCGCACCGCTCGGACAGCTTACCATGATCGGTGTGACAGGTACCGACGGCAAGACCACGACCTCGGAGATGATGTACCAGATACTCAACATGATGGGTTACAAGACCGGCTACATCGGAACGAACGGAATAAGGAGCGAGCACTATACTCAGGAAAACGACTACACTACACCGCTTCAGGAAGAACTCTTTCAGGCTCTCAACGGCTTTAAATGCGATGACTGCGAATTTGTTTCCATGGAAGCGACCGGTGAGCGACTGGGTACGGGAAAGATGGACGGGGTTTCTTTTGATGCCTCTATCTTTACGAACCTTACAAGAGATGCGCTCGATATCTTTAAGACGATGGACAACTACGCAGCCGCAAAGGCCAAGCTTATGGAGTACACAAAATCGACGGGTCTTTGCGTCATAAATGCAGATGACGAGTACTCACACTTCTTCATAAAGCATGCCAATGCGCCTGTCATAACATACGGTATAGACAATCCCGCGGACGTATATGCGACCGATATCGATATCAAGTACAAGAACTTAAGCTTTACCGTAAAGGGAAAGCTCGGAACACATAAAGTAACGTCAAGCCTTTCGGGCAGGTTCAATGTTTACAACATACTTGCCGTGATAGCCTGCTTAAGTCATTTCGACATCGATCCCGCGGACATAGTAAAGTGCGTGGCAAAGCTTAAGCCCGTTGAGGCGCGTCAGACCGTTATAGATTTTGGACAGCCTTTCAAGGTAATAGTCGATTACGCACACACGGCCAATTCGGTCAAGAACCTTGTTGAATATCTTAAGTCGACACTCATCGACGGAAAGATAAGGCTTGTTGTCGGAGCGGGCGGCTCAAGAGACGTTTACCGTCGCACCGATATGGCTGAATATTGTACCCAAAACGCGGACTACAACTATTTTACGATAGAGGATGCGCGTTTTGAAGATCCGCAGATGCTTGTTGAAACGATGGTTTCGACCGTTCCCGAGGCTTCCAATTATGAGCTTATCGTTGACAGGGACGAGGCGATCGCAAAAGCGATCAAAGACGCTGAGCCCGGCGATACTGTGCTCATTCTCGGTAAAGGCGCCGAACGATATATGATGACGATGGGAGAGGCTGTTTACAGACCCAACGATATCGAGAGTGCGGCAGCGGTATTAAAGGAGATGGGTTATAAAGGATGAAAGAAACCACCTGCGCAAAAGTGATGCATATCTTCTTACTCGTGATGTTCACGAGTCTGTTTGTGGTGGGCATTGCTGTTACCGGTGTCAATCTTTCCATCTATGACGAACATGTCATTTTGTCTTTCAACAATCCTTTGTACATAGCTCTTTATCTCCTTGCGGGATGGCTTTTGTTCAAAGGACTCTCAATTGTTTATGACAGATTCTTGAAGGATGTCAATCCCTTTGTTTTTGCGGCGGTTGCAGCCGTTATCATGTATGCCCTCGCTGTATTCTGGATATTCTCGGCAAGGGCTCTTCCCCAATCCGATGCGGAATTTCTGATAGGCTATGCCGAAGCGATAAATCTTAAAGAGGTGGGCCCCGGTGCCATGGGCCCCGACGATTATCTCATCTATTTCCCTTATCAATACGGATTTGTTACATTTCTTCGCATACTCATGTACATTTTCGGAGCAGATAATTACATCGCTTTCATGTGTGTGACGGCATTGTCGCTTCCTGTCATTGCTTTTTTCGGAACAGCTGTCATTACCGAGATCGCACCCGAAAAGCTTAGGGGCAGATCCGCATTTTTCTTTGCGGTGGCAGCGTCGTTATTCCTTCCTTTGTATTTTTACAGCAGCTTCGTATACGGCGACCTTCCTTTTGCGGCGATCTCGCTTGCCTGCATTTATTTTGCTTTAAGGATGGTAAGGAAACCTTCGGTTTTGACGGGTGTTTTCTTTGTACTTGCATGCTTTTTTAACTATCTTTTCAAATCCAATGCGCTCATTGTCTGTGTGGCGCTTTTCATTTTCTTTTTCGTAAAGCTTTTTGACAAAGCCAAAAGAAAGATCGCGGCGCTTCTCATCATTCTTACGGTGGTGGGCATACTTGGCGTTACCGTTACCAACAAAGCGATGTACGACAGGCTCAATCCAAACGGATACGATGCCATCCCAATGTCTGCAAGCATTGCCATGGGACTAAACGATGACAACGGAAACGCCGGATGGTGCAATTTCTACCACCAGATAATCTTTGTGGAGAACGATTACGATGCCGCGCGTACCTCGGAGGTTGCCTGGGGAAGAGTGAGATATGCCCTTACCGACTACATAAAGCACCCCGTTAAGGGAATCAGCTTTTTCTATCGCAAGATAAATCTTCAATGGAACACGCCCATGTTCCAGGCGCTTGCCATGATCAATTCCCACGACGAAGAGCTGCAGGCTCCATTCGCAAGGCACATATACGACGATTTTGTAACCCAGTGGAGGATCAATTCCTTTCTAAAGGCTTATCAGATATTTGTCTATTTCATAATAACGGCGGTTTTGTGGATAAAACGTAAAAAAGAAAGCACTCTCGGTGCATATCTTCCGGGGATCGCCATATTCGGAAGTTTTCTTTTCAGTATCATCTGGGAAGCTAAAACAAGGTACATTATGCCTACTTTTGTCATGATCATCGTCTGCTTTGCGATAGCGCTCCCGGTGGTGCAGGAAGCCCTGACAGAGCGGGAAACTGTGGGAATACGTGATTTCTTTAAGACATCGGAGGCGAAAGAGCGCCGAAAGTACAACGGTATAGATCTTTTCAAATTTATAATGGCCATACTCGTTGTAGCCGTTCATGTTCAGCCTCAGTCCGATACTCAAAATGTGATGCTGTATCGGGCGATCGACAGCTTTGCCGCGTGTGCGGTAGGCTACTTTTTCGTGGCTGCGGGCTTTTTGCTCGGAGAAAAGATGAAGACCGTGATCGGGTACGGTGAGAAGATCTCGGTCATAAAGAAATATATCCTCCATATATTGAAAATGTATCTCATCTGGACGGTCATATATCTTCCTTTGGAGATATTTAATGATGTTTTTTTCAAATATCCCTTAAAAGAGACGATTCCCGCATTCATACGCGGACTGTTATTTGTAGGCGAGCATTTCAATTCCTGGATACTCTGGTATCTGCTTTCATCGATATATGCGCTTTTGTTTATGCTCCTGCTTTTCAAAATAAATGTGAAAGTAAGAACCTGGCTCATAATCTGCGCCTTTGTTTATCTGATTGCTTTCTTTTTGGATTGTATCGGGCAGGGTAACTTCGAAGGCACAGCCATTGACGCTGTCATCCGGCCGATACTTGCTGCGACTACGCAAAACGGCAGGATTTTCAGGGGACTTTTCTTTTTACCGTTCGGAATGTATTTAAGCCAAAAGAAAACGCCGCTTTGGACAGGAGTTATACTGGCGGGTTCAGGTTACGCATTGGGATTTTGCGGTCTTTTCAACGAAGTGCCCTTCCTTATGATGAGCGTCGGTTTTTTTATCGTTGCAAGAGAGCTCGACCTTAAAGACAGGCCTTTGTGGGGAAGTCTAAGGAAAATGAGTTTGGCGATCTATTTTACTCATCTGTATGTATGGACGATCTTATATCTTGTTTTGTACGGAAACGTCGTTCACGGAGTAAAGATGTTTGTATATACTCTCGTTATTACGTTATTAATCGCACTTTTGTATACTGTTTGGGCTAAGCTTTGGAACAGTAGAAAAGAAGCCAAAGCGGATGGGAGATAGCTATTGGAAAACGGTGCGGTAGCTTTTTTGAGAGATCATCAACTGAATGTGATGCTGTTTTTGGTCGGCGTATGTCTGCTGATCGCTTTTTTGGTAAGCGTTGCGAAGACGATCTCTTGGCGTCGTAAGATATCCCTTATTCTTTTGTCGATAGGCGGTGCATTATTGCTTATAATGGACCGCTTCGCCTATATCTACAGGGGCGATGTAAGCCGTACCGGTTATTACATGGTCCGCATTTCTAATTTCTTCGTTTTCTTTCTTGTTCTTTTCCTGCTTTACGGATTTAACTTATATTTAAAGGATCTGTTCCTTACGGAGGGGAAGAAACCGAGACTTCCGAGAAGGATCAAAACCTGTGACTACCTGATCTTTTTGGGCGCATTGATGCTGGGGGTCTCAAGGATAGGAAACCTTTACTATTACTTTGATGAAACGAACCACTATGTGCGCGGTAAGTTCTTTTATATGTGCTACGCATTTCCGGTCATCGTTTTGCTGATCCAGTTCACGGTCATTTTTGCATGCTACAAAGAACTCAGTAGGTATATAAGGGTGTCGCTTGTTCTTTTTACAACATTGCCTTTGATAGGGTCTATCGTGCAGATATATGCGTATGGGCTGTCCATCATCAACATCTCTATGGTATTGACCGTAGTGCTGTTGTTCATCTTTACTTATTCGGACCTCAACATAAAGGTAAGAGATGCCAACAGGCGTGAGGTCGAGCTTTTGAAAGAACAGCAGAACAGCATAAGAACTCTGTTCGATCAGACGGCGCAGGCTCTTTCGGGCGCTATCGATGCAAAAGACGAATATACACACGGTCATTCGTTAAGAGTCGCAGAATATTCAAAACGTATCGCCGCACTTTCCGGTAAAGACGAGCAGGAGTGCCGATATGTCTATTACAGTGCTCTTTTACATGACGTTGGAAAGATCGGTGTACCCGACTCGATAATCAAAAAAGAGGGAAAACTCACATCGGAAGAATTTGACTTCATAAAGCTGCATCCGGTCAAGGGTTATCAGATTTTATCGACCATCAATCAGCTTCCCTATTTAAGCGTGGGTGCACATTACCATCATGAACGCTATGACGGAAAAGGCTATCCGGAGGGGTTAAAAGGCGAGGCCATACCCGATATCGCCAGGATCATCGCAGTGGCGGATGCGTATGACGCAATGACTTCAAAACGTAGTTATCGTGCGCCCATCCCGCAGCAGAAAGTCCGTGAAGAGATCGTAAAAGGCCTTGGGACGCAGTTCGATCCGAATTATGGAAGGAGGATGCTGCATCTTATCGACGAAGACACCGAGTATCTTATGAAAGAGCGCGAGGACAGCAACAATCTGACAGGAGATGTCATTGATATAGGCGAATTCAGGTCGGTGATCACGGAAGGTATAGCGCTTAACGGTTTTAAGACGACGCTTACATTAAAGTCGATCGCGAAGGAATCGCATATGTCGGAGTACAACCTGCCGACTCTGCTGCTTTTCGATTCGCTTGACGCACTCACTCACGATAAAGACAACAAAGCAGGCGAGCTGTATTATCTTGAATATGCCGAAGTCGATTTTGACGGCCGCACAAGGCTTTTCAATGCGCGTGAAAAGAAAGAGGAAGTGTTACGAGACGATGAGGTTTCTTTGATCGACAGAAGGCTCATGATCACTCACGGAACCGAATATGAAGTTACCGCCTACAAGATAAAAGATCATGTAAGTATTACGATATCCGATGGCTATAAGGTCCAAAGAACGATCATCGCTTTGCCCGATGCCAACCGAAATGTATATATGGGAATAACCGGAGCAAATTGCGTCATAAAAGACATAAATGTTTCGAAAGCCGATACAAAGATGCCCGAAGAGAGCATAGAAAGGATCGCCGAAGAGGTATCGTACATAAAGGATTGTCCGAGGGGCGACCTCGATAACATTCAGGTAAACGGCTGGCGCATGGCGACCACGAAAGGAGTGCCTGTAAGCGACGGAATGAAGCTTATATTTCATTCGTTCGGACTTCCGACCGCAAGGCTCGTATGGCATTGCCCGTCATTTGTCATTTTCTACTCCGATGACGGAACCGTGACCGGAGACAATTACAGAGAACTGGGGTTCATCAGAATGGACGGCGAAAGCTGGGAAGCAGACGACAACGTATCAAACAGTATCGAAGTTGTACTTAACGAGAAGTTCAAGGGCTGGGAAGCTTGGAAAGAAGAATACAGGAAGGGTATCGACGTCGAGGTATCCATAAAGAGGCGCGGAGAGAATATCATTCTCACGACAGAGAACCTCGGACTGTCCATTAAGAGCACTTCTTCCATCAACGTTTATTTCCCTACGATATACATTGCAATCTCAGGTGACCAGTGCGCCGTAACGGATATAAAAGTGCGAAGATAAGCGAAGAAAATTTTCGAACAAATGTTCTGAAATCTATGGACTTTATTTTTAAAGGGTGTTACACTACATAAAGTGTAGCACCTTTAACTTTAAGGAGATTTATGAGAATATTACTGGTACGGCACGGTGAGCCGAATTATGAACTTGACTGCCTTACGGACTGGGGACACAGGCAGGCTGATGTCGCCGCCAAAAGGCTTATGGAGGAAGGGATAGATGAGATCTTTTCTTCGCCTCAGGGACGAGCCTTCCAGACCGCAGAGCATTTTTCAAAAGTGTCGGGGATAGAGAAGATCACCAAACTCGATTTTATAAGAGAGATCCGTTACGGACATGAGGATGCTTTATACGATGAAAGCCTCAATCCGTGGATGGGAGTTAAAAAAATGATAGCCGGCGGGGAAAACATGAACGTTCCCGACTGGAGAGAAAAGGAATTGTTTACCGATAACACCGCAACGGTCGATGTGGACAAAATAGCCGTTGAAACGGACAAATGGCTTAAGACGTTGGGCTACGAGCGTGAAGGGCTTTTCTATCGAAAGGTTTCTGACGACTATGCGGACAAGACCGTAGCGATCTTTTGTCACGGAGGAGCATCGACTGCTTTTCTTGCACGCGTGCTCAATCTTCCGTTCCCGTATCTTTGTGCATTTTTGTTTCATATAGATCATACGGCGATCACACGGATCTATTTCGAGAGCAGAAACGATTCTCTCTTTATGCCGATCGTTGAGCTTGCAAGCGACGCGTCGCACTTAAAGAGAGCTGCGATAGAGCGCATAAAGGATCATGAGCGCAAGATGGATGAAGCCACTTTCTTACTTAAAAAGAAGACGCTCTCCGAAGATGAGGCGGAGACTTTGAAAGAGCTTATGATGCAGCTTGACGATTACCTTTCAAGCGAAGCATGGAAGAGAGACCATGCACGCGATGAGGCCGGACATTTGCCCAAAGATCTTAAGCGCGGTGTATTGTCCGAAGACGGGATATATAACCTTCTTGAGAGTTACAAGACAGAGGGAATAAGGATCAGATGAATTTTGTACTTCACTCCGAATACCAACCGACAGGCGATCAGCCGCAGGCGATAAAGCAGCTGGTGGACGGCTTTAAAGCCGGAAACCAGTGTGAGACGCTGCTCGGAGTTACGGGTTCGGGTAAGACGTTTACCATGGCAAACGTCATAAAAGAACTTAATAAACCTACTTTGGTACTTGCTCACAACAAGACTCTTGCGGCCCAGCTCTTTGCGGAATTTAAAGAATTCTTTCCGGAGAACGCCGTAGAGTATTTTGTGTCTTACTACGATTATTATCAGCCCGAAGCGTATATCGCTCAGACCGACACATATATCGAAAAAGATTCGTCAATAAACGATGAGATAGACAGACTTCGTCTTTCGGCTACGGCTTCTCTTTCGGAGAGAAAAGACGTTATAGTCGTTGCTTCGGTTTCGTGTATTTACGGACTTGGTTCGCCAAAAGAGTTTAAGGCGATGTGTCTGTCACTTCGAAAAGGTCAGGTGATAGACCGCGACGAAGTCATACGAGGGCTTATAAACATTCAGTATTCAAGAAACGATCTCGATCTTTCAAGAAGCACTTTCAGAGTCAGAGGCGATGTACTTGAGATAGTGCCTTCGGTTTCTTTTCACAGCGCGGACTACATTATACGTATCGAGTTTTTTGGAGACGAGATAGACAGGATATCCGAACTCGATGCCGTAACAGGCAAGGTTTTGAGGTTTGTGGAACATGTCATGCTGTTCCCCGCTTCTCACTACGTTGTTGAACAGGATACTCTTAACAGAGCTTGTGAAACGATCGAAGAAGAACTTCACGAGCGCGTTAAATTCTTTAAGTCCGAGGATAAACTCATAGAAGCGCAAAGGATCGCGGAGCGTACAAACTTTGACGTAGAGATGCTGCGTGAGACCGGAGTATGTTCCGGAATAGAGAACTATTCAAGGCATCTTTCCGGACTTAAGCCCGGAGAGCCGCCGCATTGTCTTCTTGACTACTTTGACGGTGACTTTCTTTTGATAGTGGACGAGTCACATATAACGCTTCCTCAGGTAAGAGGTATGTACAACGGCGACCGCTCGCGTAAGACGACACTCGTCGATTACGGTTTCAGACTTCCTTCCGCTCTTGATAACAGACCGCTAAATTTTACTGAGTTTGAGTCCCGTATCGACCAGATCATGTTCGTGTCCGCAACACCGGGCGATTACGAAGCCGAACATGAACTTTTAAGAGCCGAGCAGATCATAAGACCTACGGGTCTTCTCGATCCTCCGATAGATGTGCGTCCCGTGAAAGGACAGATAGACGATCTCATAGGACAGATCAGAAAAGAAACGGCTAAAGGATTTAAAGTACTTGTCACCACGCTCACCAAAAAGATGGCCGAGAACTTAACGGACTATCTTGCCGAAGCGGGTATAAGGGTCAAGTATCTCCATTCGGATATAGATACGCTTGAGCGAAGTGAGATCATAAGAGACATGCGAATGGATCTGTTCGATGTGCTTGTGGGAATAAACTTATTGAGAGAAGGTCTGGATATTCCCGAGATATCGCTCGTAGCTATACTTGATGCCGACAAAGAAGGTTTCCTTCGTTCGGCAACGTCGCTCATACAGACGGTAGGCCGCGCGGCACGTAATTCCGAAGGTCATGTTGTGATGTATGCCGACACGATAACCGAATCGATGCAGATATGTATCGACGAGACCAACCGCCGTCGCTCAATCCAGGAAGCGTATAACAAAGAACACGGTATTACGCCCACTACCATCAAGAAGGCTATACGTGATGTCATAAGGATCTCATCTACCGAAGAAGCTGAAGACGACCTTAAGGATCTTAAGGAAGTCGAATCGATGAGCAAGGCTGAACTTGAAAAAGAGATCGCCGAGATCTCCAAGAAGATCAAGAAGGCAGCTGCCGAGCTTGATTTCGAACGCTGCGTGATCTTACGAGACCGCATGATGGAGATGAAGAAAGAACTTTACGAAATGGACAATAAATAATGGCAACAGTAAATAAGATGCTCCCCAGAAGTTTCATACATGTCGAAGGGGCTAACGAACATAACTTAAGAAACCTTACCGTTGATATCCCGAGAGATCAGCTTGTGGTACTCACCGGTCTTTCGGGTTCGGGAAAATCGAGCCTTGCTTTTGATACCATTTATGCCGAAGGTCAGAGGCGTTATATGGAATCGCTTTCTTCGTACGCAAGGCAGTTTCTGGGCATGATGGAAAAACCGAATGTCGAGAGGATAGACGGTCTTTCGCCCGCCATCTCGATAGATCAGAAATCAACCAACAGAAACCCGCGTTCAACGGTGGGGACCGTTACGGAAATTTACGATTACTTCAGACTTCTGTATGCCCGTATCGGTATCGCTCATTGTCCGATATGCGGTCGCGAGATCAAAAAGCAGTCGGTCGATCAGATGACCGATCAGATCATGACACTCCCTGAAGGCACCAGAATACAGGTGCTCTCTCCCGTTGTCAGAGGCAAAAAGGGCCGACACGAAAAAGTGCTCGAAAAGGCAAGAAAGTCGGGCTTTGTACGTGCGCTCGTTGACGGAAACCTCTACGAATTGAACGAAGAGATAGAACTTGATAAAAATATAAAGCATTCGATCGATATAGTGGTCGACCGACTTGTCATCAAAAAGGAGATCACTAAGAGGCTTACCGATTCGGTAGAGACAGCACTTGGGCTTTCCGAGGGACTTATGACGATCGATGTTGTTGACGGAAAACCGCTTTCATTCTCGTCGAGTTTTGCTTGTCCCGATTGTGAGATAAGCATTCCCGAGATAGAACCGAGATGCTTTTCGTTTAACAATCCTTTCGGAGCATGTCCGGTGTGTGCGGGACTCGGGTACAAGATGGAGTTTTCCCAAGAACTCATCATTCCCGATGACACGAAGACCTTAAACGAAGGTGCCGTAGTGGTCAACGGCTTTAAGTCCATGAATGACGACAAGAGCTGGCTTCATGCGACTATGGTAGGACTTTGCAAGAAATACGGTTTTGACATGGATACCCCGTTTAAGGACTATCCCGAAAAAATAAAAAATATTCTCTGGTACGGTAACAACGGCGAAAAGTTCATGATAAGCTACGTAAGCCAGCGAGGCCGAGGCAATTATGAGGTTTCTTTTGAGGGTATCATCGAACTGTGCAAGATGAGATATCGCGAGACATTTTCGGAGGCTTCGAAAGCGGAATACGAATCGTTCATGAAGATCACTCCCTGCGATGAGTGTGACGGAAAGAGACTTAAAAAGGAATTCCTGGCCGTTACCGTTTCGAACATGAACATTTACGAGATCACAAACATGTCTGTCGGAGATCTTTCGAAATTCATGGGTGAGCTTAACTTAACTCCTCAGCAGCACTTTATCGGAGACCAGATAATAAAGCAGATAAGCGCCAGAGTAAACTTCTTAAAGGATGTGGGACTTTCATATCTTACGCTCTCAAGGGCCACCGCATCGCTTTCGGGCGGTGAGGCACAGCGTATAAGGCTTGCTACGCAGATCGGTTCGGGCCTCGTAGGTGTTACGTATATACTTGATGAACCAAGCATTGGTCTTCACCAGCGTGACAACGGAAAGCTTCTCGACACGTTAAGACATTTAAGCGAACTGGGCAACACCGTGCTCGTTGTCGAACACGACGAAGAGACGATGCTCGCCGCAGATCACATTATCGATATAGGACCGGGCGCCGGAGTTAACGGAGGTCGCCTTGTTGCGCAGGGTACGGCCAAAGATATCATGAAGGTCAAGGAATCTCTTACCGGGCAATATCTTTCGGGCAAGCTTTCCATACCCGTTCCGAAGTCCCGTAAAAAGCCGACGGGATGGCTTACCGTAAAGGGTGCGCGTGAAAACAACTTAAAGAATATCGATGTAAAGTTTCCTCTGGGTGTGCTCACATGCGTGACCGGTGTATCGGGCTCGGGTAAATCATCGCTCACAAACGAGATACTTTACAAATATCTCGCCAAGAAGCTTAACCGTGCTCATACTATTCCGGGCGCCTTTGATAAGATCGAAGGACTTGAGCAGATAGATAAGGTAATAGATATAGATCAGTCACCTATCGGAAGGACGCCCCGCTCCAATCCCGCAACCTACACGGGCGTGTTTGACAACATAAGAGACCTCTTTGCAAACACGAGAGAAGCTAAGGAGCGCGGCTACAAGAAGGGAAGATTTTCTTTCAACATCAAAGGCGGAAGATGCGAAGCCTGTCAGGGTGACGGTATAATAAAGATCGAGATGAACTTCCTTCCCGATGTTTATGTTCCGTGCGAAGTCTGCGGCGGAAAGCGATACAACAGGGAGACGCTCGAATGTCTTTACAAAGGCAAGTCGATCTACGATGTGCTTGATATGACGGTTGACGAGGCGGTGGATTACTTTGAAAATGTTCCTCAGATACTTAACAAGATAAAGACGCTCAAAGATGTCGGACTCGGTTACATCAAACTCGGACAGCCGTCCACACAGCTTTCGGGCGGTGAGGCACAGCGTGTCAAACTGGCTACCGAACTTGCCAGGAGAAGTACCGGACGTACAGTATACATTATGGATGAACCGACTACCGGTCTTCATTTTGCAGACGTCCATAAGCTTACCGATATTTTGAACGAGCTTAAGTCGGGCGGAAATACGGTAATAGTCATCGAGCACAACCTGGATGTCATAAAGACTGCTGACTATATCATAGATATGGGACCCGAAGGCGGCGACGAAGGCGGTACGGTCATAGCGACCGGAACACCAGAAGAGGTGGCCAAAAACGAAAAGTCATTTACGGGAATATATATTAAGAAGATGCTTGAGAAACAGTAAAACGGATTGAACTAAAAAACGGCACCCCGAAAGGGATGCCGTGTGTTCACTTTAAAAGTTCGAGATTCTTTACGTAATTTGTTTTGATCGTTTCCTGAACTTTGGCGCTTAACTCTCTGAATTCCTGACGCGTGAGGCCCTCGGTTTCGATCGGCTTCGAATACTCTATGATGACTGTTGTCTTTCTTACCTTCGGGAACTGTGCCTCAAATATCTCGGCACTTCCGTTTATCGTAACGGGAACTATCGGACAGCCGGCTTTTTCGGCGATCTTTAAGCTTCCGTCGTGGAAAGGCTGAAGTATCTCGGTGCCCTTGTTACGTGTGCCTTCCGGGAAAATGCAGACGCTTGAGCCTTCTTTAATGAGTTCGACGGCTTTGTTGATCATCTTAAGTCCGCTTCGAAGATCGGATCTGTCAAGGAACTGACAGTTCATAAGAGCCATCCATATGCTGAAGATCGGAACGCGTTTGGTTTCTTTCTTCGCTATGTAAGCAGTCTGTCTTGGAGCTCTGATATATGTTAAAATGATGTCAAAAATGCTCCTGTGGTTGGGCACATACAAAACGGGACGATCGAGAGGAACGTTTTCTTCACCTATTACTTTGACCTTGGTACCGGTAAAGAAAATGAGCACTCTGAAGGCGTGCGTGATTATCCATTGAGAAGAAACGGCACGCGCCTTTTTGGAAAAGAGTCCCACTATAAGTTCAATAAGAATAAAAGGAATGGAAGCCAGAAGAAAAATGACGGTCCATCCTATAGCAGTGATAAATCGAAACATATTTCATATATGGGTTGCATCCGCTTGGATTGGCATTGTAAAATACTTCGGATGGCAATTAACATGTAGTTTTTAAAACTACGTATATGATATATCCAATAAAACAATTTAGCAAGTACTTGAATCTGAATCGGAGGATACATCTTGGTAATCAAAAATGTCAGCTTTATAAATCCCGAGACAAAAACGATCCTTACATGTGACATCGTCATTAAGGATGGGCGTATTGCTTCTTTCGCGACTCCGAACACGGCAGTCGACGAAGACGGAGAGTATATTGACGCAACAGGTCTGTATGCGGCTCCGGGGTTCATGGATATTCATTCTCACTTCAGAGATCCGGGGTTTACCGAAAAAGAAGATATCATCACAGGCGCGTTTGCCGCGAAGCGAGGCGGTTATACTGACATCGTTCTGATGGCAAATACCAATCCCGCGGTCGACAACGAAAAGACATTGGGATATGTATACAACAAAGGTCTATCGACAGGCATACATATCTATTCGTGTGCAACGGTAACAAAAGGCCTTAAGGGCGAGGAACTCGTGGACTTCGATCTGTTAAAAAAGCATGGCGCGGTAGGTTTCACCGATGACGGCATTCCGATCATGAACGAAAAGCTTTTAAGAGAAGCCATGATAAAGTGTAAGGAACTTGATGTTCCGATAAGTCTTCACGAGGAAGACAAAACGCTGATAGGTCAGAACGGTATCAACACTGGTGCGATCAGTGCCCGTTACGGTCTTAAAGGAGCTCCGAGAGAAGCCGAGATATCGCTTGTCAAGCGTGATATCGAGATCGCCAAGGAGACGGGAGTCAAACTTGATATTCAGCACGTCAGCGCCAAGGAGACGGTTGAACTTATTAGAAAAGCGAGAGCCGAAGGCTATACGAATATTTACGGTGAAGCAACGCCGCACCATTTCTCGCTTACCGAGGAAGCGATAATCGAACATGGCAGCAATGCCAAGATGAACCCTCCGCTTCGAACCGAGGAGGACAGACTTGCGATCATTGAGGGTCTTCATGACGGAACGCTTTCTTTTATCGCCACGGACCATGCTCCTCATACAAAAGCCGAGAAAGAAAGATCTTTGCTCGATGCACCTTCCGGCATAACAGGACTTGAGATCGCTTTTTCACTCGGGCTGGAGAAGCTTGTTATCGATGCGGATCTTTCAATCTACGATCTTATAGATCTTTTGTCGGTAAATCCGAGAAAACTTTACAACATGGAAGTTCCTGCGACACGAGAGTGGTCACCTGCGGACATCGTTATCTTTTCAATGAGTGAAAAGTGGGTTTTCGATAAGACTCTTTCAAGATCGTTCAATACACCTTTCGCAGGTACGACAATGACGGGAAAGATCAAGTACACTATTTGTGGGGGAAGAAAAGTTTATGAAGATGCATGAAACTGCAACAGTTGTGAAGGCTGTCAGATTAAGTGAAGGAATATATGACATCGAAGTTGAGTGTAAGTCCGCAGGCGAAGCGCGCCCCGGGCAGTTTGCGATGATATATCCCGCTTCAAAAGATACATTGCTCGGTCGTCCGATAAGCATATGTGAAGTAAAAGAAGGTATTATCAGATTTGTCTTCAGAGTAGTGGGCAAAGGCACCAAAGAGTTTTCCGAACTTAAAGCGGGTGACAGTGTACGTATAATAGCGCCGCTTGGAAACGGATATGACACGAATGCTTACAAAGGAAAAAAGGTAACGGTAATGGGAGGCGGTATAGGTATTCCGCCCATGCTTGAGCTTGCGAAGGATCTTAATAAGAAAGGCTGCGAAGTGACCGCTGTTATGGGATATCGTGACAATGCTCTTTTCTTAAATGAAGACCTGGAAAAATATGCAAAGTTGTATATAGCGACCGAAGACGGAAGTGTCGGAACAAAAGGAAACGTTCTCGATGCAGTAAAGGCTAATGCGATCAAGAGCGATATCATATGCGCCTGCGGCCCTATGCCCATGCTTCGTGCCATCAAACAGTATGCAAAGGAAAACAATATTACCGCTTACATCTCGCTTGAAGAGAGAATGGCCTGCGGTGTCGGTGCATGCCTCGGATGTGTATGCAAGACGACTGAAAAAGATGCTCATTCACATGTTAACAATGCCCGTGTATGTACCGAAGGACCGGTATTTAACGCAGAAGATGTTGAGATCTAAAGGAGAAACGTATGAATACTAAAGTAAAGATCGCGGGAGTTGAATTTAAAAATCCCGTTACAACCGCGTCCGGGACTTTCGGCTCCGGAATGGAATATTCGGAATTCGTGGATCTTAACAGACTGGGAGCAGTCACTACAAAAGGTGTTGCAAGTGTTGCATGGCCGGGCAATCCCGTTCCCCGAGTTACCGAAGTCTACGGCGGTATGCTTAACGCCATCGGTCTTCAGAATCCGGGCATAGATGTATTCGTTGAAAGAGATATTCCTTTCCTTAAAAAGTATGATACAAAGATAATAGTAAACGTATGCGGAAAGACGGTCGAAGAATACTTAAAGGTTGTCGAAAGACTTGCCTCAGAGCCGGTAGATATGCTCGAGATAAACGTTTCCTGTCCCAATGTTAAAGAAGGCGCGATCGCATTCGGTCAGGACGCCGGATGTCTTGAAAACATCACGCGTGAGATAAAGAAGATAGCAAAGCAGCCTGTTATCATGAAATTAAGTCCCAATGTCACCAGGATCGCAGACATGGCTAAGGCCGCAGAAGCAGGCGGAGCCGATGCTATATCTCTTATCAATACGATAACAGGCATGAAGATAGATATCGAAAGACGAAAGTTTGTGCTTGCAAACAAGACGGGCGGTATGTCAGGACCGGCTATCAAACCCGTAGCAGTGAGAATGGTTTACGAAGCTTCTCACGCAGTAAGCATTCCGGTTATCGGAATGGGAGGCATTGCAACAGCTGAAGATGCAATAGAGTTCATGATGGCAGGTGCCACGATGATAGCGGTTGGAGCAGCAAACTTTGTCAATCCCAATGCAACGCTGGACATCATCGACGGCATTGTAGCGTATATGCAAAAGCATAACATTGATGATATTAGCGAGATCATCGGATGTGTTGAATAGTAAAGATATTTCATACAGAGCAAAGAAAAAGGCCACGGCTTATGTGCCGCGGCCTTTAAAATCATCAAATTACTTTAAGAAACCAAATCCTCTGATGATTGCGGGATCAATAGCTTTTCCGTTGCAAACATTGAAGAAGCAGATGATCTGAAGGATGAAGAGGATGAACAAACATATAGGACATGCGATCCATCCAAGGAAAGGAATGATGAGTAAGATCAAACTGATCACTGCAACAATTTCAAGTTTAAGCCATGTTCTGATATGGAAAGCAACATATTTGTTATCTCTTGATCCAAGTAAAGCAATGATAACTCCTATGAAACCAAGAAGGTAAATTGCAAGACCAAATACCTTTCCGTCAGAGATTTCCTGAGGAGTAAACTCTGCTGTGTGATCGTAAGCAGGAATTACGGGAGCTGCATATACAGGAGCCTGAGGAGCAAGGTTTGCGCCACAATTTGTACAAACAACTGCTGCATCATCTAACTGGGTTCCGCACTGGGGACAAAATTTCATATTCAAATCCTCCTAAATGAAATAAAATGTCAGCCTTTTGTAATCGGCTTTTATTATTGTATAAAATTTTACTCGATTTTTCAAGTTTATTTGCAGTCACAAAGCGTCAAAAAAGACTGAATCCGTTAATAATCAGATAATAATTTGCATTTTTTCTTTTTACCTCTTCATTTTTTAAAGGTAATACCCGATAATAGTAGCGTAAAGTATCTTTGCCCCCAATTTGGGGGAGTAACTATTCACCGGATTATCGCACGGATGCGAAGAAAGGACACACTATGAACGTAAACGGAATTACGAATGTAGGGGATAGTTATGCCGCATATAGTGAGGCAATAAAGGATACCGAAGTAACAAAGAAGTCCGAAAGCGTTGATGCAAAGGATGAAAGAGGCGTCATCTACGAGCCCACTTTGGAGATTCCTACTCAAACCTACAAGGCAAACAATGAAATGATTGCCAAGTTAAAAGCCGACGCCGATGCAAGGTACAATCAGCTGCGTGACATTGTTTCACAGTTGATCTCCAAGCAAAGCAACGCGTTCGCCACGGCAAATGACATGTGGTCTTTGCTTCGTGAGGGTAAACTTGAAGTTGATCCCGAAACGAAAGCCCAGGCACAGAAAGACATTGCCGAGGACGGCTACTGGGGTGTTGAGGCTACCTCACAGCGAATCATTGATTTCGCCAATGCGCTTACGGGAGGAGATCCCTCTAAGATCGAAAAGATGCGCGATGCCTTCAAAAAAGGTTACGAACAGGCCGAAAAAACATGGGGAGGCAAGCTTCCCGAGATTTCACAGCAGACATACGACGCTGTTATGAAAAAGTTTGACGACCTCGCAGCGCAGGCAGGTCTTGGTACCAATTAGAACAGCCCAACCCATAAAAATCCGCAGGAGAAAACCTCCTGCGGATTTTTAGTGTTTAAGCATAAGTAAATCATAATTGTGATTAAGAGGGATAAGTATCAAATGTTAGTTTACATAAAGCTGACAGAATGTACAATCTGTATCTAAAAAGACACATTTTGCAGAAAAACGTCGTTAAAAAGGATTTATGAATAAAATGAAATAGTAAACCTAAATCTATAATTGCAGAGGAGGAATGAGTAATGAAACAAATTATCAAGAAATCAATATTATTAATGAGTGCTATTATTTTATTACTATCATCAATTAAGTTAAATGCATGGGCAGATGTTACATACGTTGAGTCAAACCCGGAAGAATTTATCAATGAGTGGGAGAGAACTGTACATTTTTATTCATCTAATGGTGCTGAGAGAGCTAAAATGGTATACGGATTTGATAAATTCATGATTAATGAAGATTATACCTGGACTTGGTCAAATTATCCCAAACATAAAGCGGGCGTAAACAATGGAAATGGAGAGTATTGGACTATTACAACGCTTACAACAAGATGGGCAAGAAAAGAAGTTTCGCATAACGGTTCAACTGTGTATTATAGTTTATGGTCTGACGATAACGAATGGTATTCGAGATCTACTCCTGAAGTTTCAGATATGAAATGATAAGAGAGGAAGCCTTATGACGAAAAAAAGAATGATTCTTGTTTTGGGCATTATTCTATCGTTTTTTCTAATAATTAATTTAATATGGTTTGGGGCAATAGGGTATCCATATTATAGATACGAAAAAGAAATGACTCGATGTGATATTGAAGGAAGTCTTATCAAGTACATATACGACGATGAACATTATATATATGAAATAAAGCCACCTGTGTATTTGGGGTTTTCCAGTGGTTTCTTGAGAGTATCTCAAATAAGGGATACTTCCTATTATGTTGATAAGGATATAGAAGGAAGCAGAGTGTATTTTCTAAATGAAGATGGGAATCGTGTGTATGTTGATGACTACAGACAAATGGAATTTTATTATTGGGAAAAACCATTTGGTAATTCGGAGTATGGCATTATGTATTGGAGTAAAGATCTTGACGCGCAGATTCTGTTTGATAAAGAATTCAGAGTTATAAATGGTGAAGCATCTGGATATAAAGAGGAATTCCAACGAATTATTGACAAAGAAAAAAGACAGATTTCCGAAATGATGGAGCGTGCTGCAGATATATGGAAATTGGAATATTAATTGTATGAAAAAGTTAAAACTCATTTTCTGCTTTATTATAATTCTATTCGAATTAATAATGCTAGGTGAAGTCGGTTTTAAAAAATTGGAATCTATGGGGAATAATATTAGATTCCTTTTTTTTGAAAGTGAAGAATATGTTGAATGGAAAGAGTTTTGCAAAGACATTTCATTATTATGTAGCGACTCAGATATTAAACTGTTTGCAATCAAATTGCAACGTCAAGAAATAAATAGAGGCAACATCTCTATATATACGGATGAGAAAGATTATTTTTTGATTGATCAAAACGCAGATATTGAAGGTAATTATAAATCTCTTTTTTCCGGAAATATAGCAATAGAGATGTTGCCTTTTTCTGAAATATATTCAACTAATGATATCACAAGTATGCGTTTTTATATGGATAGTTCATCGTATGACGATATTTCATATGTATATCATTATCTTGACAATAAATATGGCACATCAAGATTAAAAGTTGAATCAGGAAATGGATATTATATTTATATTATAGCATCATTTATAATAGGTTCCCTTTTTGGGTTTTTAATGACTTTCTTTGACATAAGTATTCAAAAGAAAACCGTTTTTGTTCGACTAACATTAGGAGATTCTGTCAGTAAAATAGTATTGAATAATATTTTGACAGATGCAGCAATATATATTCTCACTACTTTATTTGGTTCTATTTTATTATCAAAATGGATTAGCCCATTATTTTATGTAAAGAGCATTTTGTTATGGATGGCTTGCACAGTTCTAATTAATTCTGCAATATATCTTCTCCTGTATAGAATCAGAATAAAAGAAGTATTGACATACAATTTTAAAGATTCTCGCCTGACATTCGGATGCTATATACTGCATATAATCATAACGATTGTAACAATTGTTACACTATCGTTTGGAATATATAAACTCATTGAAAATAGTGAGTATATAAGATTGTATAGTGAAATAGAAAAACTTGAAGATTATTCGCATATAGATTTTAAATACTATGAGCTTAATCAGAAGACATCGAATTACTATAGCATAATAATAAAAAAGATGTTTAAAGAAGGATATGATAGTAATGAAATTTTGTTTTCAACGAAAAGCATAGACTATGATGAGAATACTTATCTTAATGTTAATGATCGCGCCAATGCTCTTTTGCATGATATAGGAGTTCTGCACTCGTTAAGTGAGGATTATAAGATTCATATATTGATACCTAAAAGGTTGGCGAATAATGTTTCATATTATGTAGAAAATGCACTGGATTCAGGAAGATGTATCTATAGCGAGATAGATAATTTGGAACACGAGATAGTTATATATGAACACGGAAACGTACTCTTTTTTGATGAAGATATAGAAGATAATTGTGCAATAGCACAGGATCCAATAATATGCTATTTTACACATTTTTCTTCCGATGATTATCTCAGTATATCAAACGAAGCAGCCACCTATTTGTTGCATGAATTTAGAAATATTTTGTTTAAGATAGATAATGATCAGAAAAAAGTATTATCTTCAAATATGGAATTAAATTCGAAGGGTTTCTATTTGACTTCCGAAGGAGTAGTAAAAAAATACTTGACGCTGAGGAATCAAATGCTTAGAGATGTTTATTCATCATGCATTTTGTCACTTTTGTTTTTTTTAATAGGAACCATATTGGTTTCTGTTATAGTAAAACTTGAGTTTGTAATCAACAGGAGTGAAATAGCCATAAAGCGATTATTGGGTTATTCACTCATACAAAGGAATAAAATAGTTGTTCAGTCAGTTTTGTTTTCGTTTGGAATGGGGTTTATTAGCGCCTTGATTATTGAGTGCATGGCAGATATGTCACATGTCTGTTACTTGATGCTAATTGGAATCGTGATAGGGATAACAGACTTTATTATTCTAATAAAATTAATTATTCAAACGGAGCATAAAGGAATAGCGAAAGTATTAAAAGGCGGCCTATGATAAGAATAGAAAATTTAACCAAGAGATTTGAAAACAGGGTTCTTTTCGACCATTTTTCTTTTGTCATTGAACAAGGTGATTTTTTGATTTTAACAGGGAAAAGTGGAAGTGGAAAAACAACTCTCCTAAATATGATAGGTGGAATCGAATCATTCGAAGAAGGAGATATATTGATAAACAATAAAAGTATAAAATGCAAGGCCTTTTTAAGACACTTTTATACATATGATGTGGGTTTTTTGTTTCAAAATTTTGCATTATTGGAAAACAATACTGTGAAGGAAAATCTTGAGTTGGTTAAGAAAAATGCGAGAAGCGAATACTCTTTAGAGGAATCGTTAAAAATGGTAGGGATGGAAGATTTTATGGATACAAAAGTGTACAAATTGTCTGGGGGAGAGCAACAAAGAGTAGCATTAGCGCGATTAATATTTAAAAGGTGCAATATTGTTTTGGCGGATGAGCCGACGGGTTCGTTGGATAATGCAAATTCAGAAAATGTAATGAAAATATTAACAGAAATAAATAAGCAAGGGAAAACAGTAATAATGGTAACCCATAATGAAGCCCTATTGAGTTATGCCACGAAAATAATTGCACTAGATGATTATGGCAAAATGAGGATACCAATTAAGCACAATAGCGACAATGATAGAAAATAATAAAAGCATATATGAAGAGTGTAAATAATTCTGTGTAAACCTCTTAGATTGATGTTGAACATCATGATAATGGTTATTGATCTGTAAGGTACATCAGTGTTTTATGATTTTGGCATAACAAATCCAGGCTGTCAATCGGCAGCCTGGATTATTTTATAGAATCTTTGTATCATTCCAAATCTGCCGGGGATATTCTGTCTCCAAAGTAAATACAGAACTGATTAAGCGTCTGTCCCCAATTCCACGGAGCACCCGTCCATTTCTTCGTTATATCTACCATCGCCAGATAGATACTTTTGAACAGCGCATCGTCACTGGGGAAGATTGATTTTGCTTTTGTGACTTTCCGTAAGCCGTGGTTGAAGTTTTCTATGGCGTTTGTGGTATAGATGATCTTGCGGATCTCTTCCGGATACTTGAGGTAGGTCGATAGTTGTGGCCAGTTATTACGCCATGAGCTTACGGATGAGGGGTATTTTTTACCCCATTTTTCGTCCAGTTCATCTAATGCCTCAAGTGCAGATTCTTCAGTAGGCGCTTGATAGATAGCCTTAAGATCCTTCACAAACGGTTTCAGATCCTTATAGTTTACAAACTTGGTGGTATAACGGATCTGATGAACAATGCAACGCTGTATCTCTGCTTGAGGAAAAACCGCACCTATTGCATCTCCAAAGCCTGTAAGGCCATCACGGAAACACCCTTCTCCAGAATTGTTGCATCATATCCCATGCCAACACAACCGATGCTGGGAACACCGGGATAGAGCTGCTCAACGTCGGCCACAGCCTTGTCGAATCCATCCTCATTGCAGGTAAAAACAATGAGTTTGGGCGATGACAGGCCCCTGGTCGCTTCTTTTACGTCACCTGATTGGTTCTTGCCATAAAACATTTTCATGAAGCATTCTCCTTTACTCGGTTATTGATGCAAATGCACTTAAAAAGAAATATCTCAGATGCCACAGGTGTTTAAAGGGGGCAAACTCCTGTATAATAGGCATATGGAGGTGATCGTAATGAAGGTACTTATTATCAACGGAAGTCCCAGAGTGGGCGGAAATACATCAATAGCAGTGGATGAGATGGTTAAGACATTTCATGAAGAGGGAATAGAGACGGAAGTTGCACAGATCGGCAACAAGGATGTCAGAGGCTGCATCGCCTGCGGAAGCTGCGGCGAAACCGGTAAGTGCGTATTTGACGACGTTGTCAATGAACTTGCGCCGAAGTTTGAGGAGGCTGACGGACTGGTGGTGGCATCTCCGGTTTACTATGCTTCAGCAAACGCAACACTTATCGCATGCCTTGACAGGTTGTTCTACAGCACAGGTTTTGACAAGAGTATGAAGGTTGGCGCAAGCGTTGTTGTGGCCAGAAGAGGCGGATGCTCAGCCACCTTTGATGAGCTTAACAAATATTTCACCATCAGCAATATGCCTGTTGCTTCCAGCCAGTATTGGAACAGCGCCCACGGAAGGGCTCAGGGAGATGTAAAAAAAGATCTCGAAGGCCTGCAGACCATGCGTGTTCTGGCAAGGAACATGTCCTTCCTCATCAAGAGCATTGCCCTGGGAAAAGAAAAGTATGGCATGCCAAAGACCGAAGAACACCAGTGGACACACTTCATCATGGATTGATGAAAGACCTGTATATAGTCAAAAAGCCGGGAGCAATCCCGGCTTTTTAAATCGATTATCTGTTTTTGTGGGGGTATTTATATCAAAGCAGTGATTTAATGCAAGCCTCAACGTCAGCCACGTCAGCTGTGGGCTCAAATCTTGCAACAACGTTGCCATCACGATCAATGATGAACTTGGTGAAGTTCCACTTGATGTCGGGCTTCTTGTCCCAATCGGGATCTGCTTCTGCAAACATCTTCTCAAGAAGAGCCTTGAACTCATGCTCCTGGAAGCCCTCGAATCCCTTCTGGGACTTAAGGTATGTGTAAAGAGGAAGCTCATTCTCTCCGTTCACATCGGCCTTGGCCATCTGAGGAAATGTGGTGTTGTAATGGAGTGTGCAGAACTCATGGATCTCATCGTCTGTTCCGGGAGCCTGTCCTCCGAACTGATTGCAGGGAATGTCCACGATCTCAAGCCCCTGGTCGTGGTACTTGGTGTACATCTGCTCGATGGGTGCGTACTGAGGTGTGAAGCCGCAGCCTGTTGCAGTGTTTACCACCATGACAACCTTGCCCTTGTAGTCGGCAAGATTGAGCTCTTCACCTTTTCCTGTTTTCAGTGTGTAATCGTAAATCATTGCTTTGTCCTCCTTAGACATATCTTATATTGTTCGTGTCAATTGAGCTTCTTTTTTGTGTGCGGCCTGCGATCAGATGAACCTTTCACGGACGCAGCCTACACTCAGATAAACCTTTTAGTGATAATGCGGCCTGCGATCAGATAAACTTCTTCGCAAACTTCAATGTCTCGTCCTTGCAGCTGTCAACTGCCTTGCTCTTGAAGTACAGTGTCTGGGTTTCTACAGCTATGCCCTTGTCAGAAAGAGCCTTCCTGATAACGTCCAGGGCATGTTTGGAAAGCCATGACGTTGAGAACACTACTGCCTTTCCGACCTTGTCTGCTGACAATGTGTCGAGGTACTTCTTGAGGTTATCATCTATTCCATAAGCGTATAGCGCGCCGCCTATGAAAAGAACATCTGCCTTTTCAGTCAAAGCTGCGTCTTTAGCATCAACTGAAACCGCGTTAACTCCGGCAGCCTCTGCAATGTACTCTGCCACTTTCCTGGTGTTTCCCGATCTTGAATAGTATCTGACTGCTATGCTCATGATTTTCTCCTTTGCTGTGTTTGGGTGCATTTTTCAATTATTTTTTGCATTCTTTATTACGTTTTAGCTTATTAAATTGTGTACAATCTAATTATACATACTTTTCCTGTATTTGCAAGTATATTTTTAGCATATGCTAACATCTCTCTTCAAAGCTATTCCGGATAACAGCTAACTCCTCTACTCAAACCGGCACCTGATCACAGCCGGCATTCCTGCCGAGTCCATCCCTTCATTCAAACCAGCTCTTTACTGTGGCAATCTCCTGAATATACCCCTCGTCGTCGTTGGGGGTCTCCAGGATAAAGGGAAGTCTCTCAAAAACAGGATGCGTAGCGAAGCGCTTCATGGCCTCCATGCCGATGCACCCCTGCCCCAGCTTCTCGTGGCGGTCCTTGGCGGCTCCGCAGGGATTTTTGCTGTCGTTGAAGTGCACAGCCCTAAGCCTCTCAAGGCCGAGGATCCTGTCAAACTCATCAAGAACTCCGTCCAGGTCATTTACAATATCATAGCCGGAATCCCAGGTGTGGCAGGTATCAAAGCACACCCCGAGTTTCTCATTAAGCTCCACCCTGTCGATGATGGCCCGAAGCTCCTCAAAATTCCTGCCGACTTCCGAGCCCTTACCTGCCATGGTCTCAAGCAGCACCGTGGTTTTCATTTCAGGGAAAAGAGCCTTATTCAGCCCTTTGGCAATCTGCTCAATCCCAGTCTCCACTCCCTGCCCGGTGTGTGAACCCGGATGGAAATTGTAGTACTGCCCGGGAAGATATTCCATCTTAGCCAGGTCTTTTTCCAGCATATCAAGGCCGTTGGCCCGGGTCTCAGGATTAGCGGAGCATAGGTTCATGGTGTAGCTTCCGTGGGCAACCAGCTTCCCAAATTTATTCTCCTCAAGAACCTTCTGCAGCGCCTGAACATCCTCAGGTACAATGTCCTTGGACTTGCCGCCCCTGGGATTTCTTGTGAACCAGGCGAAAGTGCTTCCGCCAAAGTCCACCATCTGATGGCCCATGGCCTCGTATCCGTTTGTAACTGTCAGGTGACAACCGATGTAAATCATGAAATCCGCTCCTCTTTCGATGCCCCCGTCAGGCGTTATTTTTCTGCGCTTTCAGGAAAGCGACGATCATCAGGATATAGCAAATGGTCTTGGGAAGCATCAGCATTCCCAGCATCGGCACGATCCCTGCTCCCACAGCAACAGGAATATAGAAAGCAAAGGACAGAAGAATGTAGAGCCAGAGCAGCCTGAAGGTTCTGTCGTCAGCTCTTTTTACAAAA
>JAILEQ010000090.1 GCA_024687305.1 Lachnospiraceae bacterium
TATCAGTTCTTCTATCCCAATATCCAAAGTCACAGAAAGATTCTCGAGCACTCCCACATCGGGAAAACTCTCGCCTTTTTCCCATCTTGAAACGGCTTTGTTGCTGACGCCTAAAATATCTCCCAGTTCGGATTGCGTATAGCCTTTCTTTGTGCGGGCTTCCTTTATCATCTGTCCTGTTTTTTCTTTGTCCATACAGTCACCTCCACGCAGTCTCATTATCTTATCCGTGGAGCAAAAATACAATCCACCGTGGCGAGAATCGCGTATTTTACGTCGGATATCCGCTCTCACACAAAAAGATTCCGGCGCCAAACGTCACGTACACGCTTTATCCTTTATTTACCCGAAAACAGTCTCACGATCCATTTTGCCGTCTTGGGGAAAGCGGTAAGTATCGCGTTCTTGATCGCCTCACTCTGTCCGCTTACATTGATATCAAAACTATAATCACCGTTCGCTTTGTCGCCGATCGCCACAATGCCGCTTGCATATCCGCCTTTGGCAATATGCGATGCCATGGCACAGCCGCCAAGCGAATATACACCTATGGAAACACCGCCAAACGCAAGTACACCGATCGCTATGCCTCCTGCCACAAGCGGAGCAAGCGCTATACAACCTGCGGAAGCCAGGAGTGCTACCGCGATACATCCTATTGACAGCAAACCGACCGATATAGAGCCGATCGCCAGTACGCCTGCCGAAACGGCACCGATCGCAATTACACCGGTAGCACAGGTACCTATTGCGATTATTCCTTTGGCTCTGGTTATTCCCGGTCCTATATTGATATGAACGAGCGGTATCCCTTTAAAGCGTTTCTTACTGATATATTCATATCTGTAAGGATCGTGCCTCATGCAAAGCGATTTGTCCGAATCGCAGTCTGTCTTTCCGACAAGCTCATCGATACTTATTTCAAACAGTTCCGAAAGCTGGATAAGTTTATCCATATCCGGAGTCGTTTCTCCAAGTTCCCACTTGGAAACGGTCTGCCTCGTAACTCCGATCTCATCTCCGAGGTTTTCCTGTGACAGGCCTTTTTGCTTTCTTAAGCATATAAGTTTTTCTTTGAATTCCATAACCACACCTCCAAGGTTTATTTGCACCCTAAACGTAAATAATTCTGTCGCTTAAATCTACCATTTGCCATTGGAAATCTGTCACGTAAAGTTAACATTTGGCTTAAACAGGGTAATTTATCAACCCGTAACTCATTATATCATTATCAGAGCGAAATCTTAACCGAGAGATTTATTAAGTGAAAAAATACTATTCTTGAGTGACTTCATAATACTTATTATTTTCTTTCGGCCTTATAATCGTAAATTATGAAAAAGAATGTTACCTGTTACTACGGATTGATCACAGCTGTATACTCGATAGGATTTGTAATCCTGTCCTCCTTTTCCAGCGTATATCTTTTAAAAGTCGGACTTTCAAGTGGCGGCATAGGTATGCTTCTAGCTCTCGGCGGAATAGTCTCTGCCCTTTTACAGCCTCTTGCAGGCTCAATGATCGACAGATTCCCCAAAGTTTCGTCGAAAACCGTAATGCTTGTATGCAGTATCGCCATCGTTATATTCGGCGGCATACTCATGCTCACACCCGGTCGCGGCATCGGTGCAACGGCTGTTTTGTACGGCATTCCGATAATGCTTCTCTATCTTGCACAGCCCTTTATCAATTCCCTCGGAATGGAAGCAATAAACTACGGCTATAAGTTAAACTTCGGTGTCGGCCGGGCCGTCGGTTCATTCGGATATGCAGCCGGCTCATACATCTTTGGCATAATCTCCGTCAGGCTCGGAGCCACCATTATTCCCTTTGCCTTCACCCTCGTTTACTTTTTGCTCTGTCTCATCATTTTCTTTTACCCTGTGCAAAAAGAAACCGCTGTCGAAACCGGGATTGAAAAGAAGAAGTACCAAAACCCCTATCTTTTCCTGCTTAAATACAAAAGATTCGCTGCGGTCCTTCTCGGTCTTGTATGCATATTTTTCAGCCACATGCTCATAAATACGTTCTCACTCCAGATAATCCTTCCAAAGGGAGGAACCAGCGCGGATATGGGCACTGCCGCAGCAATAGCGGCCGTATGTGAACTTATCACAATGCTTCTGTTTTCTTTCTACATGAAGAAAGCCGGGCTAAACAATCTCATCAAGATCTCGGGAGTATTCTTTACGCTAAAAACTCTCTTCAGCCTCCTGGTCAAATCCGTAATGGGATATTTCCTGATTCAGGGATTTCAGATGTTCGGGTTCGGTCTTTTGTCCATCGGCATCGTCTACTACGTAAACGACTTAACTTCAGACGACGACAAAGCAACAGGGCAGGCTTACGCCGGCATCGCTACCACCGCCGGAAACGTCCTGGCCACCTTCCTCGGGGGTCATCTCATTGACGCTTTTTCGGTAAACACAATGCTCATAGTCGGCTCAGTTGTAGCCGCAATCGGAACGCTCATAATGATAGTCTTTGTGGGTGAAAAGAAACAGTTGAAGTAACGCGGATTAAAAAAGATCCCTGAGATTATCTCGAGGATCTTTTGTTTATCCGTGTGTGACAGGGTGCCGGGCTCCTTATAACAAAAAGGACCCAATTCTTCAATTGGGTCTTTTTGTTATATAAGCGTACGTGAAAGGATTCGAACCCTCGACCTTCTGGTCCGTAGCCAGACGCTCTATCCAGCTGAGCTACACGTACATATTAGGAATCACAAATCTTTGATTTGTGATCGCAACTCAAAGTTCTAATTGAGTTGCGACGCGAAGCGTTCCGCAATTGCCGAGGTTTTCTCGAGGCAATTGATTCTCAGTCTCGCGTTAAACATATCGTTCGTGCCTTATCGGCACGAATGATATGTTAACACAGCAAAATATCAAAGTCAAGTGCTACATTTGGCTTATTTATCCGATATACGCGCCGGCCTGAACATGCCACATCTGCGCGTATTTTCCGTTAAGCTTAAGAAGCTCGTCGTGAGTTCCCTCTTCGACC
>JAILEQ010000127.1 GCA_024687305.1 Lachnospiraceae bacterium
CTGCTCTTTTAATTCTTCGCGGTAACGCATATTTGAGACCGCGATCGCCGTCTGAGATGCAAGTGCAAGTACTATTCTTTCATAGCTTTGCGAAAAAGCAACTGTATTGCCTTCGCTGTCCTTAGCATTCAAAAGCTGCAAAACTCCGACTTTGGAGCCGTCGTGATCGCTGAGCGGGACAACAAGCATCGATTGGGTCCTGTATCCGGTAAGTTTATCGTAACGCTTTGGACCGGAAAAATCGAAAAGGTCACTGTTATATACGTCTTCAATGTTTAGTGCTTTGTCATAAATTGCTGAATACGCGCAAATGTTTTCTTCTTTCAGATCTACAGGAGGAAGCTCGATCGTCTCACCGTTGCTTCCCTTGTCGATATTCAAAGAAAGAGTTTTCATTATCTTGAACTTAAGAACGTTGTCCTCAAGCAGATAGAGTGTTCCCGCATCGCAGTTGGTGATCGCCATACTGTTGGCAATGATCAGATTGAACAGTCTGTTGACGTCACGCTCTGCCGAAAGCGCTATTCCTACATCAAGTATTACCTGCAATTCCCTATTGTGTTCCATTATCAATCTCCCCGTCGCTTATGCGATTTTCAAATATGTAAATCATTGTACCATTTTTCCCTGCTTATTTGAAGATAACAAATGACTGAGCACCAAGTTTTACGGTTCCGTCTTCGTACGTTCCTTCTCCAATGGAAAATAATGCTTTCTTTGTACCGATATCAGTTCCGAGTTTGGCAGAAACGGCTGTTTCTTTTGGGTTGACCGCAATAATCAAGCTGCCTCTCTTATATATGAAAGGCTTATCTTTTTCGCCCAGAATTACCGCAAAATCGGCATCCGCCTTAAGATCTTCCTCGGATTTTCTGAGTTTCAGAAGTTCCTTAAGCGTATTGTAAAGGGAATCCTTTCTGGTTGATTCACTCTCTACCGAAGGTCCGTTTTCTTCTATCGGAAGATACAATTTGCTCTTGTCAGCCTTTGAAAAGCCCTTGTTGACCGATTCGGTCCATTGCATCGGAGTACGGGTTCCGGTCCTTGTATATCCGCCTTCTTTAGTAGGCATATCGGCTATATAGTTAATTCCTATCTCATCTCCGTAGTAAATGAAGGGTACACCCGGCATCGTAATAAGTGTAGCAAAAGCGATCTTTCTTTCGAACTCGCCAAGCGTATGTGTGGTTCTGGGGGTATCATGGTTACATGTAAAAAAGCTGATATAACCGTTCTTCTTTGTCTCATTGTACTTCGGAAGGAAATCCTTTAAGAAACGCTCGATATCACCGTCTGCGTCTTTCCTGAAATAGCTGTTATCAGGGCCCGGTGTTTCATAGTCGCGAAGCAGAGTGTTATAACCGTTTCCGCCATGATCAAGGTAAAAATCCATGTGGAAATGAGCTGAATTGAGTGACTGCCATGGATTGCTCCATTCAGAAACCAGTGCAGCCTCGGGATATTCTTTATCAAGCATTTCCCGCACTTTCCTCCACAAGCTGCAAGTCCCCGATTTATCTTTATCATCATCTTTAACCAAAGAATCGGCCATATCAACCCTGAACCCGTCGCAGCCTCTATCAAGCCAGAATTTCATGATATCCATCATGGCTTCAAGTGTTTTTTGAGCGGGCTCATCTTTATACGAAAACTGCCAGGGGTATTTAGGCTCAAAAAAGCCATAGTTGAGTGCAGGCTGACACTTAAAGAAATTGAGCATATATGTGCCGTTTCTTTCGCACTCACCGCCTATATAAGGATGTCCTTCCATACCGTATATCCAGAAGTCCGTCCATATATAGCGATCGCTGTATTCGTTTCTTGTTGCCTTACCGCTTTTTTTGAACCATTCATGCTCCTCGGAAGTATGTCCCGGTACAAGATCAAGCAATACATGTATGCCTTTCTCATGAGCGACCTTGAATAATCTGTAAAGATCTTCGTTGGTTCCGTATCTTGCAGCAACCTTCTTATAATCTCTCACATCATAACCCGCATCCTTAAAAGGAGAATCGTAGCATGGATTGATCCACAGAGCATTACATCCAAGATCTTTTATGTAATCAAGTTTTTCGATGATTCCCGGAATATCTCCTATTCCGTCATTATTTGTATCGTAAAAAGACTGAGGATAAATTTCATAGAAAACAGCATCATTTAACCACTTAGGCATATCGCACCTCCCGATCGATCACTGGGTAATAAAGAAAAGAATAGCGGTACGGATTAACCGAACCGCTATAATTATAACATTTTTAAATACTATTGAATATTAAGATGACGAAGAAATGCCTCGCATCCCTCGGTGATCTGGCGGTATACGCCGCTGAAATCACCGGTATACCATGGATCGTCTATGTCTTCGGGATGATCGGTAAAATCCATCATAAGATGAACCTTGTGCTTTGGGTCCGACCCCAGGATTCTGAGCATATAGCCCAGATTCAGTTTTTCCATTCCTATG
>JAILEQ010000134.1 GCA_024687305.1 Lachnospiraceae bacterium
GCCCATCATGTCAAATGCAATGAGTATGATCCTTTACGAAAAGCTGACCGGCGACGATTCGCTTAAAGCACGTGCTCTTATGCAGTGGAATTATGCGCTGGGGCTTAATGCTTTGGATATCAGTTTCGTGACCGGTTTTGGTGAGAGGTCGGTTCAGAATCCCCATCACAGGCCCTCGGGCGCAGATGGTATAAAGGAACCTGTCCCCGGGCTTATAGCCGGCGGTCCCAACAAGGTTTTTCCGTATCCGCCCAACAGAATAAGATTTGAAGGGGTGCCTGCGGCAAAGTGTTATTTGGACGAACTCGAGTCGGCGGATACGAACGAGATCGCAATTTATTGGAATTCACCGGCTATATTTGTCGGAGCATATTTTGCGGGAGAGTGCAAGTAAAAACCGTGCTGTGGTTTGGTTTCGTTAATAATTCACTTCGGGAAGTGAGTATAATATTCGTTGTTGAACTTTTTTGTCGTACGTTTTCTTTATGCAAAGTTGCATAAGAAAGGCTTAAAAAATGGATGTTTTAAGAATAGCGCAAGGCTCCGGTGAATCAAATAACGATACTTTCGACGTGATGGATAATAAGACCGGATTTATTAATCGTAACGGATTTTTCAATTTTTTATCAAATATTGTGGCGATTTCGGCGGCAGAGAACAAAAATGTTCTTGTATTCTGCGTAAAGCTTGCCAACTACAAGAAGATCAGTGAACTTTGGGAGGAATCGGAGTCTTCAAACATAATCAATGTAAGTTCCAGGCTTATAGCGGATGTTGTAAGGGGGCGTGGAGTTTGTGCCAGGGTCAAGGATGACACTTATATGATCGCATATAAGATAGAAGACGACGGCGTTGCGATGGCCAACTCCATTAAGGATCAGCTTTCTTTCCGCTTTGATGACTTCAATAAGGTTTCCTCGAAAGAGTATACGCTTAATCCAATTATTACTTCTTTAACAGTTTTTCCCGATGCGGGAATGAGCCCCGATGAGATATTTGCATGGTTTTCCGCCAAAAACAGAGAGGTACTTGATTCAAAGCCCCAGAACAGATATTCTGCGTTTTCCGACGGTGAGGGCGATCCGGCCCTTAGAAGCATTATCAATAAGATTCTTGACACAAATGATATAGATTATCATTTTCAGCCTATAATCAGTGCCAAGACCGGGAAGATCGTCGGGTATGAGGCACTTATGAGAATGCCGGAAAAATACGGCGTTTCTCCGCTCACTCTTCTTAAGTTTGCGGCAGAAGAGAACAGGCTTGGAGATGTTGAAAGAGCGACACTTTTCAATGTACTTAAAAAGGTCGATGAGCTGAAGGAAGAACTCGGAGACCGTAAAGTTTTTATCAACAGTATCCCGGGACATTATCTTCCGGATGATGAGTTTGAAAGTCTTGCAAAAAAATATTCGTCTTTGGCCGAAAAAATCGTTGTGGAAGTAACCGAAGAAACAGAAATGGGAGAGTCAACGATAGATTCTTTGAGCGAGCGGTCAAAGAAGTATGGTTTCCAGGTTGCGGTTGACGATTTCGGAACCGGATATTCAAATGTAACGAATCTTCTCAAGTTTTTGCCAAACTACGTTAAAATCGACAGATATTTGATATCTGAGCTTCAACTCGATCCCAGAAAGCAGCATTTTGTAAATACGATCATTCAGTTTGCACACGATAACGGTTTTCAGGCACTGGCTGAGGGTGTTGAGACAGCAGAAGAATTGAATGCCGTGATCAGGATGGGAGCCGATCTTATACAGGGATTTTATACGGCAAAGCCGGCCCCCCAGCTTTTGCAGTGCTTACCCTCGCAGCTTATCGCCGATATAAGCAGGGCAAACCTTGATACGCTGTCCATTTCGGCAAGGCAGAATGTTTATCTTGTAAAGGATGAAAAAACCCTTTCTTTGATCGATCTTTCTTTGCAGAAGTGCAATGCCGTACTTTTTCCCGGCGGAGAATTTACGCTTGTCGGGAATTCGGATTATTCATGTCCGATGTCGATACGTATAAAAGATCACTCTGAGTGCATGCTTACTATCAAAAATGTTAAAATCGGTGACGTTGAAGTTACTCCGTGCATAGATATCGGTACGGGGGCAAAGCTGATACTTAATATTGAAGGCGTAAATGTATTTACCGGCAATGGTATTCGCGTTCCCGCCGGTTCAGAACTCATACTTGAAGGTTCAGGATTTTTAGGAATAAAACCTACCTTTACAAATGCTTACGGTATAGGAAATGATTATCAGTTTGCATTTGGCAGAATTGAATCGCGTATGGTGGGCGCGCTTGATATCAATATAAGCGGTGAAAACTGTATATGTATAGGTGGCAAATCTTCAGAAAGTGAAAGAGCGATCGACCTTCAGTCAGGGCGGTTCAAGGGAACATGTGCCGCATCAAAGTGCGTCTGCATAGGATCTTATCAGGGAGATATGCCGATCTTTATCAGCAACATGGATATCAGCATCGATGTGAGGATTGATACGGGTGCAATGATCGGCTCCATGAACGGCTCTCAGAATACTCACATTTCGAAGACGGCTCTAAGAATATTCGGTTCCGGTAACAAAGTTGTGGGAATAGGCTCGATCGAAAAAACTTCGGGAGAGATATCTATAAGTGATTGCAGTGTTGATATAGCGGTCAAAGGCTGGAGCATTACCGCTCTGGGTGCCGAAAAGGGTAATCTTTCGATCGATTGCAAACACAGCAGAATAATGATAGACATTGAGGGAAGCATAGCAACAGGAATAGGTTGCAGAACAGAGAATACATCCGTGGCGCTTGATAACGTAGGATTGTATATGAGTTTAACTTCCGGTGAAGGCATACTTTTTGGCTGCAACTGTGATGATTTTACGGAAAACATGAATTATTACAATGTAGAACGAGACGGATTTACAGTTGATCGGAATCGTTGGTTTATCAGCGCACAGAAGTAAGCATAGTTTATTTTTTGACACGGGGGACGGTGATGCCGGTTCATTTTAATATGGACCGGCACCACAGTCCCCCCTGTTTTACTCTTTATAAATAATTAAAGAGTTGTTTTAATTATGCTAAAATAGTTATGGTATTTTGTATGGGAATGAATATTAACGGAGGTTATGGTATGGCATCTTGGATGTTACACTTACGCGTCGCGGAGAAACTGCTTGAGCATTTGAAAAGCATTGACGAAACGGCGTTTATTGTGGGCAATATAGCCCCTGACAGCGGAGAACCTAATGAGGATTGGTCCAAGTATTTTCCGCCAAAAAACGTTTCGCATTTCCAGATAGGTAACGGTACGGAGACGGTTTACGATCTTGTTTCTTTTTGCAAGAATTACTTTAATGAGGAAATCATAAAGAGCTATTCTTTGAAAGAATATTCGTTTTTCTTAGGTTACTACACCCACCTTTTGACCGATGGATTTTGGGTTAAGACGGTATTTAAAAAGCTTGCGGATACGTATCGCGACGAATATGAGGCTGATATGGGAAAACTTGTGTGGACGGCCAAGGGAGACTGGTACGATTTGGACTTTCTGTATCTTAAGGAACATCCGGATTTCAGGGCTTTTTCTTTGTACGAAAATGCCGTAGGCTTTGAAAACGTGTACATGGATATGTTCAGTAAAGATGCTTTTGAAAACAAGCGCCGGTACATTACCGGGTTTTATCGAAGCGGCAATCACGGAGATCTGTACAGAAAGTATAAATATCTGACGCCAAAAGAGGCGGACGAGTTCGTGGAATCGGCGGTTAAATGGATAGAGGACAAGGAAAAGCAATATGTTAAATGATAAAAGCGAAAAAAGTATACTTCCGTGGATTTTGTTTGGGATATACTTGATAGGTTATTTTGTTAATTCTGTTGTTATAAAAAACCAGTCGCTTTCGTGGCTGTGGATTGATGTGTTTTCGCTCGCGGTTTCAATCATCATACTGGCGAGACATAGATTTCCTCGAAAGAAGAGCTTGCTCATCTCGGCCATCATTGTCACGATCTTTTTTATTTCCAATCTGTAC
>JAILEQ010000035.1 GCA_024687305.1 Lachnospiraceae bacterium
CTGTTTTCGCTCGTAGGATCGGCAGCCTGCATACTCGCTCCCGGCAACTTCGTAAGAAGCGCTTATGCGGAAAACGATACGAGTCTTTTCATGAAACTGTTCTTAAGAGCATATGCGGAAGTCAGGAGCGGATTTGATTATATGTTCGCACCTGTGATCGTTTTGCTCTTTTTACTTATCATTTTCTATCCCGTGATTAGGAATAAGTGGGACATCCGTGTACTCGTACTTCTCGCGGCAGCGGTCGTTTCATGGGGCGCGATGATACTTTCGCCTCACTACCCCGACAGGGCAACCTTCGGAACGATGATCTTATTGCTCACTGTTATCGTTTCTTTGGTAATGGGACTTCACAAACAAAAACCCGAACTTAAGTGGTGGCTTAACGGCGCCATGGCGGTCATCTGGATCCGCGGCATGTTCTGGCTCGTCGAATATCTTGCATCGGCAGCCGGGATGATCTAAGGGAAAAACGGAGAGAGATTATGATCGAAAGGCTTGAAAATCTGCTCCAGCTTTTGCTGCTGGGAATATGTGCCGGAATATCGCTTAAGCGTTCGCTCAGTACGAAAAAGCATACGTGGGCCATGCTTTTTCTTTCTGCCTTTGTATATTTCCTGGGTGACCTTTACTGGCAGCTGTATCTTGTGTTCTACAATGAAACGCCGCCCTATTCGTTCATCCCGTACCTTAGCTGGTACGCTTCGTTTCTGTTTCTTCTTATGCTCATCATCGGCATTGAGAAGGAGCGAAGAAAAAACTTCCACAAGCCGATACTTTGGCTAATTCCGATCTTTACACTCGGCGTTGCCGCGTTTTTCCTTATAAGAGGCGGTGGCATAATAGATTCCATCGTTTCCGTTTCTATCATGACATCGTTATTGTACCGTAACTGCGGGACGCTGCTCTCACGCTTTAAAGAAGAATCGTTTAAGAACAGCAGGATGCTGTATTTGCTCATATTCATATGTGTGATCTCCGAATACGCTTCCTGGATAATCTCGTGTTTTTGGATGGGAGACACGCTCCTCAATCCGTACTTCTGGTCCGATACGATACTGTCGGTTTCGTTCCTGCTGCTCCCGGCGGCACTTAAAAAGGCGGTGGATGAATGAACTATATAGAGAACACATTTGTATGCCTCGCGGCACCGCTTCTTGTAGCTGTCATATTCATGAAAGAAAAAGCCAAAAGAGAGTTGTTCTTTTTGATAATCGGAATGACTTCATGCCTTCTTTCTTCGTACATAAGCACGTTCGTGGCTGCTTTCCAGGGCGCGGACCTTCTGTCTGCTTCGCTTGAGATATCACCGCTTGTCGAGGAGATCATGAAGTTCTTCCCCGTGATGATATATCTTCTCATCTTTGAACCGAACGCGCGTGATGCGGCGGACTGTACCGTTATGACCGCCATAGGATTCGCTACTTTTGAAAATGTATGCTTTTTGATGGATAACGGTGCATCGGGATTGTTTATACTCCTTATCCGAGGTTTCAGCACCGGTACCGCTCACGTGGTCTGCGCACTGTTTGTTGCGGTCGGACTTTATCGGCTTTGGGACAAAGAATGGCTTCGCGCTGCGGGTATACTCGCTCTCCTTGCCGTTTCCGTTACGTTTCACGGAATATTTAACATACTTGTATCGCAGAAAGGCGCGGTCGCCGTTATCGGATACATTATCCCTCTTGTTACGATAGTGCTTGTGACATGGGTTGCAAGACATCTCTTCCCCGCAAGCGATGATCACAGCGCATCTGCCGTTTTATAGGTTTAGGGTAAGCTGATAATTAAATAATGAGCACTTGTAAAGTTGCACAAAACGACTATTTAAGTTTTGTGCAACTTTTTTTCTTTTTACCTTGGGAAAATTGGGAGATCGGGTATCTATATAAGTGAAGGGAGGATTTGCAGGGATATGCTTATGTACCCGGAACATAGGAGATAACACATGAGAGACAATATTGAACGAATAGAACTCATGCACAAGCGGGCGTACATATTGAAACGAAACAGAGACAGAAACCTCTTAAGGGCAAGCGGAGCCGTAGGCGGAGTGCTTCTGGTACTTTTGCTGGCCGTTGCTCTTCATTTTGACAGGAAGATTGACACCGGCCCGGGAGGACTTTATACGGCCTCTTCGCTTCTCGCAAGCGATTTCGGCGCATTTGTTTTGGTTGGCGTCGTAGCATTCGCACTGGGAGTTTTGATCACGGTGGTGATCAAGAAATACGTGAAAAAAGAAAGAACCGAATAAACTAATAACAGGAGAAGAAAAATGAAAATTTTAAAGAAAGTAGGAAAATTGCTGGTCAGCGCACTTCTTGTCGCCGTGCTGACTTTTCCTTCGTTGCCCGTATCGGCAGTCGCATTTACCGAAAAAGATGAAACAAATACCGGTTTGGGAACCGGAAGTATAAGCAATCCTGCAGGAGCGGATCAGTGGTGCTATGTGTATTACGGTAAGTATCTGACTAATGGATATGCTACTTTTCCCTTGAAATACCGCGTGCTTGATAAAGCGGCAACAGAGTTTGGCGGCAATACGATGTTTTTGGACTGCGAGTATGTTATTGGGGTTAATCTTTTTGACGATCAAAGCAATGTATGGGCCGAAAGTGCTATTCGGGAATATCTTAACGGAGCTTTCATACCGGAACATTATTTTGATGCAGAATGCTTCGCTATGGCACAAAGCCACAAAGAAGAGCCGTCTTCAAAAGACGGAAGCGGATATACCGGCTCCGATGGTGGAAGCAGTGTTTGGACACCTTTGAATAACGGTGAGAGGATATTCCTTTTGGATGACAGAGAGGTAACGAGCTCTTTTTACGGCTACGGAAATACACAATCAAACAGTTCAAACCGAAAAAAACATCTACCGGGTGGTCAAAATGCGACGGCACCGGGTTGGGCACTTCGTACCGCCTACAATCGCGCTTTCACTACAGACCCTCAAACATTGGTGATATATGAGGACGGTTCATTTAACGCGCAACCAATTAACCAGGGAGGAGGGGGAGTTATGTTCGCCCCTGCTTTTAACCTGAACCTTTCCTCCATACTTTTTTCAACCTTAATATCAGGCAATGCGGGAGCGGTCGGATCGGAGTATAAGCTTACGATAAAAGACGAGAACATTACGGCTGCGGTTACGAGCGGAGAAAGTGTATCAAGAGACGGTGATGAACTGACGGTTCCCTACACCGTAAGTGACGGGACCAACAGAATATCTATCCTGATCACTGACGGCGCATACACACCCGGAATGAGCAATCCTCCCGCAATGAAATGCTACTGTGAATTAAGCATCGATAACGATTCGATCGGCACATCCGGCACCGGAACGGTCATGCTTCCCGATACGTTTAACGAGCAAACCGACGTAGTATATATGCTTGCCGAGAAATTGAGCTACGACGATTATCTTACCGATTATGCGAGCAACCTTACAGAGCTTTCCTTCACTCGTTTCCTCGATTCGGATGATGAAACGGAAGATGATCCTACGTCCGATAGCAAAGGCGGAAAAGTTAAGCCTCCCAAAGACGGCGATCCCAAGGATCCCAAGGATCCCAAAGGCCCGAAGGAACCTGAAGAGCTTTCCGACAACTATCTTGACGGTCTCTACAAAATGATCGAAGACGCGATCAAAGAAGGCGGACCGCATACGTTATATTGGGATCAGGGAACAGCGCTCCCTTACGATCTTATGAAGATACTTGAAGAGCATCCCGACATCACGCTCGTGTTCTACTACACATATCTGGACAACTATTACAAAGTAACGATCTCGGGAAAGACTTTTAAAGCCAATCCGGAAGTTGAGTGGTACGGTCCTTTGTACTTACACCTGGTGTTTGCACAGACGAGTACCGTAACACCTATTACATATTAAATATAATCGCCCCCTAAACTCTAAACGGTCAGAGTTTTATGAGACTCCGCGGAAATAAAATACCGCGGAGTTTTTTCTTTTTACCGATATATATTGCTTTGGTGAGTCCAATAATGTTATGCTGAAACATGACAGATGTTTTCAAAATAAGAGAAAACAGCGTTAGAGGACACCAAAATGCCAACCGACAGCGAACTTTACAATTTATATCTGTCCGGCGACAGTTCGGCATACGATGAGCTGATGATCCGTCACGGCGACAGTCTTACGATCTATTTGAACGGATATCTGCACAACTGGCAGGACGCCGAGGATCTTGTCATCGAAGCTTTTGCACGTATCATGGTCAAAAAGCCTGCGATCAAGGAAGGCTGTTTCCCGGCATATCTTTATAAAACGGCCAGGAACCTCGCGTCGAGATTTCACGGTGCGAAGAGCCGTCTTGAGACCTTCACCCTTGACGGCATGGAAGAGGAGATAGGCGGAGCGGCCATTGAAGACGGCCTTCTGGATGAAGAAAGAAAACGCGTCTTCCGACTGTGCTTTAAGCGCATAGATGCTGAGCTAAGAGAGGTGCTGTGGCTGGTCTATGTTGAGGATTTAAGTTACGCGGAAGCCGCGGACGTCATGAAAGTGTCGAAGAAGCGAATAGACAGGCTCATACAAAAGGGGAAAGAACATTTAAGGCAGGAGCTTTCAAAGGAAGGAATAAGCAATGCGTACGAATGAGGAACGTATAGCGGCAATGCATAAAAGAGCCGCTGAGATAGAAAGAGAAGACAAAAACCGCAAAGTGTTGATAATGCAGGGCGTAAGTGTGGTTGTGGGTCTTGCCGCAGTCATCGTTCTTGCGTTCATAATGCCCGGCATGGCAGGCAATCTCGCGGTCGACACTGCCACATCTGCGGCGCGCGCAAGCGTCTTTTCAGGAAACAACGCACTTGGCTATATCGTGATCGCGATCATCGCTTTCCTTTTCGGTATTTCCGTTGCGGTATTCTGTTTCCGCTTAAAAAAATGGCGTGATGCCGAAGGGGACAAAGAAAACGTTTAAAGACAGCGCCGCCTCTTATAAGAGCACATATCAGGCGCGAAGCGTTTTTTCTTGACAAAGGCCGTTCAATCGGCTACATTACGTAATAAGAGAAAAACTTTGACGGAAACAAGCCGTCGGAAGCCGGATTACCAGAGATGGGGGCATATGCTGAGAGCTCCCTTATGAAAGCCCGATCGGTACCATTCCCGAGTTGCACGGAGGAACTTAAGTATTCCGTGACGTGTCCCGCGTTAAGGGTAATGAGTGAAAGTTAAGGTGGAACCGTGTTTATGCACCCTTATACAGTTTAGGCTGTATAAGGGTTTTCTTTTTACCTAAGGAAGCGCGGCCGAGACTTTTATCTTGAAAGGAGATTTTCAAAATGAAGATCACGTTAAAAGACGGCTCCTTTAAGGAGTACGCTTCGGCAATGAGCGTAATCGACATTGCCAAAGACATCAGTGAAGGCCTTGCAAGAGTTGCCTGTGCCGGAGAAGTAAACGGTAAGGTTGTAGACCTTCGTACCGTTATAAGCGAAGATGCGTCGCTTAACATCATTACCGAAAGAGATGAAGCGGCACTTCCCGTTTTGCGTCATACCGCTTCACATGTGCTTGCTGAAGCTGTAAAGAGGCTTCGCCCCGACGCAAAAGTTACGATCGGACCTGCCGTTGAAGACGGTTTTTACTATGACTTCTTAACGGATCCGTTCTCGAGAGAAGATCTTGATGCTCTGGAAGCAGAGATGAAGAAGATCACAAAAGAAGGCCACGAGATTTCCAGATTCACGCTTTCAAGAGACGAAGCCGTTAAGTTCATGAAAGAAAAGGATGAGCCCTTCAAAGTCGAACTTATAAACGATCTTCCCGAAGGCGCAGAGATTTCTTTCTACGATCAGGGCGGATTTGTTGACCTTTGCGCAGGACCTCACTTAATGAGCGTTAAGCAGGTTAAGAACTTTAAACTTACGTCATCGTCGATGGCTTACTGGAGAGGCGATTCAAATCGCGACAGACTTCAGAGAATTTACGGTTCGGCTTTCTTTAAGAAAGAAGACCTCGAAGAATATCTTAAAAAGCTTGAAGAAGCAAAGATGCGCGACCACAATAAGCTCGGCCGTGACATGAAGCTTTTCTTAACGGCTGACGTTATCGGACAGGGACTTCCGCTCTTTACGCCCAAGGGAACGAAGATGATCATGAAGCTTCAGCGCTGGATCGAAGACCTTGAGGATAAGGAGTGGGGATATGTGCGTACGCGTACGCCCCTTATGGCAAAGTCCGATCTTTACAAGATCTCGGGTCACTGGGATCACTACATGGACGGCATGTTCGTGCTCAACAAGGATGAGGCGGACGGCAAGGAAGTTATGGCACTTCGCCCCATGACGTGTCCTTTCCAGTACTACGTATACATGAACGAGCAGCATTCCTACAGAGATCTTCCTTACAGAATGAGCGAGACGAGTACGCTCTTCAGAAATGAGGATTCGGGTGAGATGCACGGCTTAACGAGAGTAAGACAGTTTACGATCACGGAGGCTCATATCATTCTTACGCCCGAGCAGGCCGAAAAAGAGCTTACGAGATGCGTCGATCTTGCGCACTATGTTATGAAGACGCTCGGTATCGACGGAGACGTAACGTTCAGACTTTCAAAGTGGGATCCGGCCAACAAAGCCAAGTACGAAGGCGATGAAAATTACTGGAATTCCACGCAGGATTACTTAAGAGCCGTAATGAAGAAGAACGGTATCGAGTTTACGGAAGCAGACGGCGAGGCCGCATTCTACGGACCCAAGATCGATATCCAGGCAAAGAACGTTTACGGCAAGGAAGATACGATGGTTACGATCCAGCTTGACTGCTCGTCCGCTGAGAAGTTCGGTATGACGTATATCAACGAAAACGGCGAGAAGGTTCGTCCGTGGATCATCCACAGAACGAGTATGGGATGCTACGAAAGAACGCTTGCATGGCTCATTGAGCACTACGCAGGTAAATTCCCTACGTGGCTCTGCCCCGAGCAGGTACGTGTTCTTCCTATCTCAGAGAAGTATTCGGAATATGCCGAGAAGGTATGTGCGGCGCTTAAAGCTCACGATGTTGACGCTACTGTCGATAACCGTTCCGAGAAGATCGGTTACAAGATAAGAGAGGCGCGTCTTGACAGACTTCCTTACTGGCTTGTTGTAGGCGAACAGGAAGAAGCCGGAAATCTCGTTGCCGTATCGTCAAGATTTGCGGGCAACGAAGGTCAGAAGCCTCTTGATGACTTCATCGCACAAATCTACGATGAGATAAAGAACAAGGTCATTCGTGAAGAATTGCCCAAAGAAGAAAACAAATAAATAAATGATATGCATTTTAGCGCGCCGCCGGGTTAACGATTTAACACGGCGGCGCGTTGACTTTTGGAAGGAATATGACTATTCTAAAAGTATCAAATAAGGAGGGTTATTTTATTTATGAAGAAACAATCCGTTTTGATCGCCGGCATCATTTTTGTGGTGATGGTTGTTGCGATCGTAATCTCTCATGCAGCCGGAGTTACATTTACGGGAACGTTCTGGGCGCTCGTGCCGCCGCTTGTAGCAATCGCACTTGCACTCATCACCAAGGAAGCGTATTCCTCGCTTTTTGTCGGTGTCGTTCTCGGAGCTATAATGGTTGCGGAATGCAGTTTTACAGCTACGGTAGATACCATAACGGTTGACGCACTTACTTGTGCCGTTGCCGACAATGCGGGAATCTTATTGTTCCTTGTATTCCTTGGTATAGTAGTTGCTTTGGTCAACAAGTCCGGTGCTTCCAGAGCATTCGGCAACTGGGCTCAGACCCACATTAAGACCAAGACCGGCGCCATGCTTGCAACTTTCGCGCTCGGCGTACTTATCTTCATTGACGACTATTTCAACTGCCTTACCGTAGGTTCGGTAATGGCACCGGTAACAGACGCAAAGAAGATCTCAAGAGTTAAGCTTGCTTACATAATCGATGCAACGGCAGCTCCCGTTTGTATGATCGCTCCGGTTTCTTCGTGGGCTGCAGCGGTTTCCGGCTGTGTTGAAAGCGAATCTTATTCGGGTATAGAGCTTTTTGTAAGAGCCATCCCTTATAACTTCTATTCGATACTTACTTTGGTTTTCGTGATCACGATCGCAATCCTCGGATTTGATTACGGAAAGATGTCCGAATTCGAGATCAAAGCACAAAAGGACGGAGATCTTGGAATTCTCGATGTTGCTTTAAACGATGAAAAAGAAGAGATGAAGCTTCAGGATGAGGGTCCCGCCAATCCTCCCAAGGGAAGACTTTTCGACCTTATCATCCCGATCGTCATCCTTATCGTTTTCTGCGTTTGGGGACTTTTAAAGAACGGTTACGACTCGCTCGGCGGCGAAGGCAGTGTCATAGACGCCTTCTCAGAGACCGATGCATATGTCGGACTTCCCTGGGGAAGCATACTCGCACTTGTTGTCATTGTTTTGTATCTTGTCATCAGAAAGGTTGTTTCGTTTAAAGATGCCATGGAGTGCATCCCGAAGGGATTTGTGGCAATGGTTCCGGCCATCACCATCCTTACGCTTGCAACCTCTCTTAAGAATATGACAAACGCTTTACAGGCAAAAGAATTTGTAGGCAACGCGATGCAGAACGCCTCCGAACTTCAGTGGGCACTTCCCGCTATCGTATTCGTGGTAGCATGTGTCATCGCTTTTGCTACGGGTACTTCTTGGGGAACCTTCGGTATCCTCATTCCGATAGTATCCGCAATATTCCCCGAGACCTCAAGTCTCTTCTTTGTGGGAATCTCAGCTTGCCTTGCAGGTGCTGTTTGCGGCGATCACTGTTCACCCATTTCCGATACGACTATCATGTCTTCGGCAGGTGCGCATTGTAACCATATCGATCACGTATCGACTCAGCTTCCGTATGCGATCACGGTTGCGCTCATTTCATTTGTATCGTATCTGATTGCAGGTGCTTTCAATATGTTCGGCGCAGCATGGATATCGATCCCGTTCGGCGTAGCCGCAACGATCGTTTTCTTAATAGTTGCGAAAAATATGATTAAGACTGAGGATGCTTAGGTAGACTTTTTAGCCGATAAAGTGTATCATCAAGTGGTGAGTCAAAGGACTCACCACTTTTTACGTTTATAAAGGGTTTATTTTATGGAAAAGATACAGACTAACCGTCTCGACAGAGGATTTTACAAATATCAGGATGAGTTTGAGGCAAAGGCACTTGAGGTGCTGCGTTCGGGCTGGTACATACTCGGTAAGGAAGTTTCGGCTTTTGAAGAAGAGTTTTCTTCGTACATAGGTACCAAATACTGCGCAGGCCTTGCATCGGGGCTTGATGCGCTCATACTCGGAATAAGAGCGCTTGGCATCGGAAAGGGCGACGAAGTGCTCGTACAGGGTAACACCTACATCGCAAGCGTCATGGGTATCACCGTAAACGGTGCGACTCCCGTGTTCATCGATCCCGACGAATATCATTCGATCGACGCCGACAAACTCGAAGCTGCGATCACCGACAAAACTAAGGCCGTTATGGTAGTTCACCTTTACGGTGAGCCTGCGGACATGGACAAAGTTGTTGCGGTCTGCAAAAAGCACAACTTAAAGCTCATAGAGGACTGTGCGCAGAGCCACGGCGCCTGCTTTAAAGGCAAGATGACGGGTTCTTTCGGAGATGTGGGATGTTTTTCTTTCTACCCTTCAAAGAACATCGGTGCATTCGGTGATGCCGGTGCGCTCGTCACAAACGACGAAGAGATACTTAAAAAGGTCAAGATGCTTAGAAATTACGGAAGCGAAGTCCGCTATCATTTCAAGGAAGTCGGCATGAATTCCCGTCTAGACGAGATGCAGGCAGGGCTCCTTCGTGTGAGACTTTCCCACGTGGACGAGCTTACCCAAGAACGCGAGAAGCTGGCCGCAAAATATAAAGAGAAGCTTAACAACCCGCTCTTTACGCTCCCTTACGAAAGAGAGAACGCAAACTGCGTATGGCACCAGTTCGTAATAAGGACCAAGAAGCGCGAGGCGCTCATCAATTACCTTAACGAGCACAACGTCGGCACGATCATCCACTATCCGATCCCGCCGCATCTTTCCGAGTGCTATGCCTACATGGGCTACAAGAAAGGTTCCTTCCCCCTCATCGAGCAGTACGCCGATGAAGTTCTTTCCATCCCGATGTACAACGGTATGACGGACGAAGAACAGGATTACGTTATAAAAGTGTTAAACGACTTTAAAGGTTAGGAGAAGCTTATCAGATGAGTAAGATATCCATAGTAGTGCCCGTATATTACAATTCAGACACGCTCGACATGCTCTATGCGGACATGAAAGAAAAGATACTTCCCGTGCTCGGAGATTACGAGATCGTTTTTGTTGACGACGGTTCGGGCGACAATTCATGGGAAGTCATGAACAACATAAAAGCGCAGGATAAAAATGTCGTATGCGTAAAGCTTTCAAGAAACTTTGGCGAGCATGCCGCACTTCTTGCAGGTCTTTCCGTCTGTACCGGTGACTGTGCCGTTACAAAGCAGGCCGATCTTCAGGAAGATTCCGCGATCATCCTTGAAATGTACGAAAGCTGGAAAGCCGGCAACAAGGTTGTTCTTGCGGTGCGCGAAGACCGCGACGAGAGTAAGATCAAGGTTTTCTTCGCCAACATGTACTATGCCATCGTTCGAAAGACCATCAACAAGAACATGCCCAAGGGCGGGTGCGATTGCTATCTTATAGACCGTCAGGTCATCGAAGTGCTGCAGCTTCTCGACGAGAAGAACTCATCGCTCACTCTCCAGGTGCTTTGGGCAGGCTTCAAGACCGATAAAGTTTATTTCCATAGAAAGAACCGCGAAGTCGGTAAATCGCGCTGGACGCTGGCCAAGAAGTTCAAGCTTGTGCTCGATTCCATGATGAGTTTCTCTTTCTTCCCCATCAAATGCATGACTTGGGTGGGCATTGTATTTGATATCCTGGCACTTGTCTTGCTTGTGGAAGTTTTGATCGAGAAATTTACCACCGGCGTTCCCATCGCCGGATGGTCGAGCCTTATGTGCGTTGTGCTGATCTCGTCGGGCCTTATACTTTCCTCGCTCGGCGTGCTGGGCGAATACCTCTGGCGTACGCTTGACGCCTCCCGTACCCGCCCGCCTTTCATTATCGACGAGATAGTCAAGGACGAAGAAGAGAATAAATAAATTGCAGTTACATGCTCTTTTGAAGCATTTTTGCCTATCTAAGATCCAAGCAGGAAAAGTTTAAGCCTCTTTTCCTGCTTTTTTTATTGCTTTTATTATAAGTGGCAAGGAATAAGATGATGTGATATAATCAAACCATGAGCACCCGAACTTATGTTTGTATCGATCTTAAATCATTCTACGCTTCGGTGGAGTGCATAGCGCGCGGATTGGACCCGTTTACCACAAATCTTGTGGTGGCCGATCCCGAGAGGACCGACAAGACGATCTGTCTTGCTGTTTCGCCTGCCATGAAAGCGCTAGGCGTGCCGGGAAGGCTCAGAGTTTTTGAGATTCCCAAAGACATCGACTATATCATGGCCGAACCGAGGATGCAGCGCTATATCAATGTATCCGCAGACATCTATTCGATATATCTTAAGTATATTTCCAAAGAGGATATCCACGTTTATTCGATCGATGAAGTCTTCATGGACGTCACCGACTATCTGACAATGTACGGCATGACGGCATATACGCTTGCAAAGCGTATCATGAACGACATTCTCGAGACGACGGGTATTACTTCGACGGCGGGAATAGGCTCAAACCTGTATCTTGCCAAGATCGCTCTCGACATCTGGGCCAAGCACACCGACGATCACATCGGAATACTTGATGAAGAAAGTTACAAAGAAAAACTCTGGGATCATAAGCCGCTTACCGATTTCTGGCGCATAGGACCCGGCATCACCGAACGGTTAAGAAGGAGCGGTATAGAGACAATGCGAGAGATCGCAAATGCCGATGAAGATCTTCTTTATCATCTTTTCGGAAAAGACGCCGAGCTTTTGATAGATCACGCCTGGGGCCGGGAGACCACCACGATGGCGGATATAAAAAATTACAAGTCAAGATCGACGTCCATTTCAAGCGGTCAGGTGCTGGCTGAAGAACGCGACCACGAATCGGCGCGGCTTATCGTAAGGGAGATGATCGATCTAATGTGCCTCGATCTCGTGGACAAAGGCTATATTACCGACTCCGTGACCGTATATCTTTCATATTCGGGCGCATACAGAGGCGAGCATGCGAACGGAACGGCGACGCTTCCCGTGGCGACAAGCTCGGCAAAAGCCATGATGCCGCATATCGATGCGCTATACGACCGCATAAAAGACAAAAAAGTCATGGTAAAGCGGATCAGCATCTCGTTTAACAACCTTGTCGACGAGACGTATCGTCAGTACGATCTTTTTACAGATCCTGCCGAAATGGAAAAAGAAAACAAAATGCAAAAGGCCGTGCTTTCCATAAAGAACAAGTATGGTAAAAACGCCATTCTCAAAGGCATGAACTTAAGTGAGGGCGGGACCACTATCGAAAGGAACGCTCAGATCGGAGGTCACAAAAAAGGATGAAAAGCGTACGCAGCAAAATGGATTGTGCCGACAGAGCCAAGCAATTCATGCCTTTTGCGGCACTTAAGGGATACGAAGAAGCGATAAGGGAGCGAGAGCACATAGTGATAGAGCGCTCGGAACTTTCCGAAGAGCGTCTTAATGAACTTGATAACGTGTTCAGACTCTTAAGGGAAGGTGATATCGCAGCCTGCATATATTACAACTCAAATGAAGAGTGCTATATCAAAGTAACCGGCATGGTATCGAAGATAGATATTGACTCCAGGGTGCTCAAGATAGTGAATAAGCGGATTGAGTTTGATGATATCTACGATCTTGAGATAACGGAAAGTTAGTGTCAAAGCAAGTGACAAGACACAAGAACAATTCCTTATTTTTCCTTGAAAAACCCAAGGAATACCGTGCCAAACCAAAAGTAATGTGATAAACTGAAGTAGCTGACGAAAAAAGTACATCAGACTTAAAGATACAGGAACGGATAAAACAATGACGAAAGTATTTATTGACGGAAGCGAAGGAACGACAGGACTTCGTATTTTTGAGCGTTTTGAAAAG
>JAILEQ010000004.1 GCA_024687305.1 Lachnospiraceae bacterium
TGACTCTTAAGGGCAAAGAAATGCTTGCCGTATACGATGCAAAGGACTTTGCGAAGGAGCGCATTGAAAAGAAGAGTCTTGAAATACTTAAGCAGAACATGAAAGCCCACAACAGAGGGTCGATATGCAACATGTTCTACGCATTTTCGGGGATGCTCGGATATATTCTTTTATTGTACAAAGGTAATGATATAATAGATACAAAGCTTGATGATTTCGCGGATATATGCAAAGTAACGCAGTATCGCGGCAACATCGTATTGAATTTTAACTGTGTGCTCAATTCGATCATCAACATGCGCGGAAGCCTTGTAGGTGTGGAGCGCGTCAACGAAGTGCTCTTAGGGGGAAAAGACGATGGAGGAACAACTGCTTAAGATCGGAGAACTGGCGGCATTGTGCAACATAACGCCAAAAGCCTTGCGGGTATACGAAAACAAAGGACTCATAAAACCCGTAAAGATCGACGGGGAATCGGGATACAGATATTACAGCGCCAATCAGGTCAAGGACGTTGAAACCCTTATCGAATGGCGCGACATGGGCTTTTCGTTAAAAGAGATAAAGATCATATTCTCGGGGAAATATTCAAAGAAGGATATCAATCTCATTTTATCTGCAAAAAAGAGAGAGTGGCAGGAAAAGATCTGGATCGCGGAGGCGAAGATGGATGAGATAGACAAGTTAGGCTGCACCCTCGTTTTTGACGAAAAGAAGGATCTTGCGTCTCTTTCCGACAAGGACAGGGCCTGGTATCTGTCAAAGCTTGCCGTTTTGAACGACGAAAACGTACGTCAAGCCATAAGCGAAGCGATTTGGCTGTAAAAAAAGAAGAGGTCATGCCTCTTCTTTTTTAGTCTTAAGTTCAGTAAAGAAAAACCAAAGATATACACCGTAGGCGACAAAGTTAAACGCCGTTATCCACCTGAGATCGATGCCTACGTGGAACAGGAAATTCGAGTAGGTCGAGGTGGAGATCAGTATCAAAAGTATGGCCGGGATTATGGCCTTTTTATTCTTAAACATATAAACGATCGCTATGATCTCGTATACGTAGCCGTATCTGTCATGCATGGCCGGCATAAAGAAAACGGCCGTGAATATCATCACCAACGCTATCAGTATGTAGTTTTCGAATGTAAGCTCGGGTTTAAGATTTATTATCGCCACCATCAAAAATGCGAGTGCGAATATCGCGATCACAAAAGCGATCGGAGTGGCGGTCTCGTAAAACTTCTGCATATAGTCGTAAGCCATAGTCATTACGAAGCTTGGATAGTTCATGATGACGCAGCCGTACTCGTTTGTCTGGTTAAGATACAAAGTAAATGCGGTGAATATGCCGCGGCCCGCTATTATCGCCGGGATCGAAGAGATCCACAAGATCGCGGGAACTATAAGAAAATTGAATATCGAAAAACTCTTTTTGTAAAAGTAGATCAGCACAAAGAAAGGAAGCGCGAACACCGCCTGAAGCTTAAATGCCAAAGCCACGCCGTAAAATATGAAGGCGGGGATATTTTTTTCTTTGTACAGAAGGTAGATGGAAAGCACCGTAAAAAATGCGTAGATCGAATCGCACTGAGCCCATAAAGAAGAGTTAAAGAGCACGACGGGCGATATCCATACGATGGAAAAAGCGATGGCACCGAGGTCGAAGGCCCTTTCGGATGTGCTTTCTTTGTACACTATGTAACCGATAAGAAGGGAAAGCATCAGATCGAATATGATGCTTAAGCCTTTGTAAGCAAAAAGCGCGGGAATGGGAAGGTAGGTAAAAAGAGCGATCAGCGTCTGATATAAGACGTTGTAGTTGCCCACCTGCTCGGACAGAGCCTTAAATCCGCCTGCATTTTTGATATCGTCGTACCAGCCAAGCAGGTAGTTGTAGGCGTCCTCGCTTACGAAATTTCTTGTCACAAGGCGCATTAACGCACCGATCGCGAAGAAACCGATAAGCCCGATGATTGATATGTGTTTTTCGATAAATTCAAGTATTTTTTTCTCTGCTTTAAACATATTACTGATCTTCCTCGATGACCTGTATCTCAAGATAGTCAAACGGTATGAAATCTATGAAGCTGTCTTTGTAAAATCTGACTTTGCCGTTACGTTTAAAATCCTCGATGTTCATATCAAGCCATATAGGCTTTGAAAGGTCGAACTCGACGCAGATCTTCTCGATCGAAGAAAAGATCTTGTGTGTGCGCGTCTCATCGGAATAGTCTTCGACGGTAAGGTCTTTAAGCATTCTGTTGTCTTTAAATTCTCTGGCCCAGATTCTCATACGTCACTCATTTTAACACAACAAAATAAGTGATGTCATCCTTTACGTTTACTTTGATTTTTTACCGTAATTATTATAAAATATGTGATAGTAATAAAAGTGAGTAAAGTTACCTGAAAATGGAGAGTAAAAAACGCAACATTCCCGTCATGGTCGTATTGGTTGCCGTTCTTGCTTTGCTTCCCTATGCAAAGCTTTTTTTCGGCGCTGAAATGACCTATTCGGGATATTCTATCGCCAACTTCATAAGCTTTTCGGATGATCGGGCGTTCTGGTCGTTACAGACTTACGGAGCGAATGCTCTGGGACGTCTGTTCATGATGCTCCCCGGCGGCACAACATACATCGGCATTCGCGCTTATTGTACGTTTGTGATCTCGGCTCTTAATCTCATGCTGTTTTTTGAACTCATAAAGGAGTATCACATATTTCCCGTATACCTCGGGCTTCTCATTTCGAATTTCATGATGTGGGCTCCGAGCGTAATGCTTGATTATTATCTGTCGTATTTTCTTTTGGCCGCTACGGTCCTTTTGGCGGCAAGCGGTCTTAAACACGGCTTAAGAAGCCGGATGTTCGCATCGGGAGCGATGCTTGGCCTGTGCGTTTTTGTGCGTTTTTCAAATTTGATGGCAGTACTTTTGGTATTTCCGCTCCTTTACTACGATTTTCTTTGCGTAAAAAGGGTCCGCTCAGCACTTAAGGACGTTTGCTTTTGCTCGCTTGGATTTTTTACCGGTATCGCATTTGTTTATACGCTTACGGTGATAACCAACGGACCCGACGCTTTTTCAAGGATGCTCGGATCGCTTCGTTCGATAGCAGACGCGGAATACGGTTACTCGATCAGCGAAATGTTAATGACGTTTCCGGCAGCCATCTACAGATATTATCTGTGGGTACTTTTGGTCTGCGGCGCGATCTTCATCTCGATCGTATTAAGTTACGTCGATTCGTCCAAGAAAGAGCTTAATGCCATCGCGACCTTCCTTTCGGTATTCTTAACGGTTTTTGTAATATACATACTGTTCAGGATGAAGTTTTTACAGGTGTTCTCGACCGACTACAGTGAGTTTAAGGCGGTTAATATATTCGTGCTGTCGTCGCTTATATTAAGCACGCTTTTTGCACTCATCGACATATGGTCGCAGCGCGCCAACTACATGCACAAGTTTCTTGCGATGATAGTGCTCGTGATGATCTTTGTGATCCCGATCGGATACAACACCGGTCTTGCATCGTACCAGAGCGCGATGATACTTTTCTATCCGCTGTCCCTTGGCATTCTGTGGGATAAGATGATCACAAGAACGTCGTTCAGGGTTTCTTTGTTTGGTATCAAGAACGCGACACAAAACTATATGGGACGTATCGGAATAGGAGCGGTCATGATCGCGGTAACGATGTTTCAGTCCTTTTTCTTCTTTGTAAATTTCTCGTACGGGACGCCGGGATTAAAGGAGCTTAACGCAAAGATATCCTACGGACCGCTTAAGGGCACTTACGAGACACGTATAAATGCGAACACGATAGACGGACTTTCTTTGTACTTTGAAGGAGAAGGACTTAAAGGAAGCGAGATCATCACCTGGGGCGACATCCCGTTAATGACCTATGCGCTTGAATGTAAGAGCGCATTCTCGACCGCATGGCCCGATCTTGACGAATATACGGAAACGACTTTCAGACGGGAACTTTCCGAAATGGACAAACCGGTGATCGTTGTGAACAAGCACTATGCGGGCGGAGATCCGTTAAATCCCGTCGTATGGACTTACTCCGAAAAAGCTGAGTGTCTTGCAAAGTTCATGAGCGATAAAAACTACGACATCAGATACGAAAACGACATATTCAGGGTATATTTGGCTAAATGAAAAACAGGGTAATGCCCTTTGTAAAGGGCTTCTTAACTGCATATGCGATGCGCGCGACAGTAGACGTTCCGCTTCGCGCCGAGTGGTACGAGTCCACACGTGATTTCGTGATCGGAAACATTTTTTCGCTGCTTGGCGAGTATGACTTTGTCTTTTTATTCTATTTTGCGGTGTGCACCGTCTTCTATTTCTTTATGGAAGAAAAGACCGTAAAGGATAAGGGACTTACGATACTTTCTTTCATTTTTGCCGTGCTTGTCCCGATAGGACAGTGCGCAAGAGATTTCAAGACCGTTTCATATCTTTTTCTGAGCGTTGTGAACGTTATCAAGTTTATCCTGATAACGACCGGATTTACGATGTTCTTTATCGCGATGCTCGGATTTTTAAAGGCATTTTTTCAAAAAAAAAACTTCCTGAAAACTGAAGGCGATAAACCGGGATTTTTCGATAAGAAGCCTTTTCTTAAGGCTTTTGTCGTGCTGTTTTCGGTTTACGCTCTTGTTACGCTCATCTGTTACCCCGGAAACATAAATGCCGACACGATCGGCCAGATATATCAGGTTTACGGTGAGATGCCCTTCAGCGAGCATCATCCCATCCTTTCGACGCTTCTTGTGGGCGGGCTCGTAAAGTTTTTTGACAGCATAACGGGCTCTATGGCGCCGGGACTTTTTGTCTATACGCTCTTACAGTGCGCTATGCTTGCGGCTGCGCTTTCTTTGTCCGTTTTTGCACTTGCAAAGAAAGGCCTTAAGAATTCGTGCCTGCTTGTACTTACGCTTCTTTATGCGATCACTCCGGTTTATACAAATATTGTGAGCACTGCGATAAAGGATGTGCCGTTCATGGCGTTCGTGATAGTTTATGCGGTGCTTACGATCCTGTATATCGATGACGCAACGCGGATAACCGACGTAAAGTTTTTAGCGGGCCTTATCGCAAGCGGGACGTTCATGGTGCTTCTCAGAAACAACGGCATATATATGCTGGTTCCGACCGGACTTGTGTTATGGCTTTACGGCCTAAAGAAAATGAATGCAAAAGAGCGGGTCATGTCGTTCATGGGGCTCTTTTTTGCGGCAGCGGTGCTCGGAGTCCTTATAAATGTGGGACTTTCAAAGGCTGTCGGAGCCGAAAAGGTAGCCAAAGGCGATATGCTTTCGCTGCCCTTCCAGATGCTTGGACGTTACTATACCGAATTTCCCGATGACTTTAGCGATAAAGACCGTGCCGCCATCGAAGCGGTGCTGGGACCGATCGACAATTCGCTTGACGGATACAATCCCGATCTTGCCGATCAGATAAAGGTCAAATACAGATCGGAAGCCACGACGGGCGAAGTCATGAATTTCATGAAGACGTTTGGAAGGCTTTTCTTCAAGCATCCGCTTGCTTACATCGACGGATTTACCGTGCACATTTACGGCTGGGTGAGCCCGGTCGTGACAGCCGAGAAACGTTACGAGACTCCCGATGATGATTTTCTGACTCCTGTGGGGATAGCGGAGGTGATCGACAAGGGAATGGTGTTCTTATATCGATTCCTCGATCGCATCTCGATACTCGGAGCGCTTGAAAACGTTGCATTCTGGGTATGGGTCTACGCGTTCGTTTTCTTGTTGCAGAGTGAAAAGAATTTAAAGAAATACAGGCTTTTTGGCGTATATATGCTGATCGCGCTTTTGATATGTTTTGCTGCTCCCGCATTTTTGGAGCATGTTCGCTACGGATTCCCGATACTTATGACGGTTCCGTTCGTGTTCTTTTTCACGCTTTCGGTGAAAGATGATAAGACCGCAAATTAAGATTTCACAAAGGTTTTTTAACCAATTATTATACGGATAATTTTTGCAAAAGCGGCGTGTTAATGGTATAATTAGATTGGCTAAATGCCGAGCAAAAGAGTAAAGGAAATATAATGGAAGTCAATATGGAAAACGACCAGGTCGATACTTGGAACGAGTTAACCCTGGTATATAAATCTGCACTCAAAGAAATAAATACTAAGCTCGAAATATTAAACGACGAATTTCAGCACGTTCATCAGTACAATCCCATCGAGCACATTAAATCAAGACTCAAGACTCCCGAGAGTATCGTTAAAAAGCTCAAGAAATACGGGCAGGAATCTACGATCGAGAACATGATCTCGTACGTTAACGATATTGCCGGTGTCCGTATCATATGCAGTTTTACGAGCGATATTTTCAGGATCGCCGATATGCTCTCAAATCAGTCCGACATCAAAGTTGTCGAAGTGAGAGATTACATAAGCTCTCCGAAGCCTTCGGGATACAAGAGCTATCACATGCTTGTCACGGTTCCCATCTATCTTTCCGACAAGATCGTCGACGCGATGGTCGAGATTCAGATAAGAACCGTTGCGATGGACTTTTGGGCAAGTCTCGAGCACAAGATCAACTACAAATTTGAAGGAAATGTTCCCGATTATATCAGGACGGAACTCGTAGAATGCGCACATATGGTTTCAAGCCTTGACGATCGAATGATGTCGATCAACGAAGAGGTTCGCCGCCTCGGCGGTGAAGCCGAAACAGAGGTATAACAGTTATCGGAGGAAGAAAATGGACGGCTTTATGGAAAAAGTAGCTCAGAACCTTGGCACAGAGGATATCATCCACGCCAATTCGGAGGCTGAGGCAAGAGAATTTGAAAATGTTAAAAGCAAGATGAACGAGTACGAAAACAAGGTTTCCGATTATGAGACCAAGGTTGCCGATTATCAGAGCAAAGTGGCCGATTACGAGAACAAGGTTACCGGGTACGAGGACATCCTTTCCGAGATCAGACGCTTAAATCTTAAGAGCGTTGAGACAAACGAGATGACAAACCAGCTTGTGAGCACAAGCGTTGAGCGTCTCGAAGAATACAGAAACGGCGGCGTCGGCAAAGATCTGAGCGAAGACATCGACTCCATCAAAGAGACCTTAAAAGATCAGGAGGAGTACATTCACAAAGAAAACGTTCGCGTTTACAGAAATGTACAGGCATCCATAGTTGATGAGTTAAGACTTCAGACCGAAGCACTCGGTGTTCAGAACAAGATGCTCGAGAAGAAGTTAAAAGGTATTAAGGGTCTTGCCGTTACGGTTTTGGTTTTCAGTCTGATCGGTATGTCGGGGGTAGTGGCAATATTGTTACAGCTTATGGGAATCATTAACTTATCATTTTGATCCGGATAAAGTGATCGTCAGAGCGGACCTTAACGGTCCGCTTTTTTCTTTATCGGGAATTACCTATATTTAAGCATATGGACAGGATTATTTTTCATATAGACGTCAATTCGGCTTTTCTAAGCTGGACTGCGATCGATCTTTTGAATAAAGGTTACGAGACGGACTTAAGAGAAGTGCCCTCGATAATAGGAGGGGACAGAGAGAAACGTCACGGTATAGTGCTTGCCAAATCGATCCCGGCAAAGAAATACGGTATCGTGACTGCAGAGCCTATTGTCAGTGCGTTCAGAAAATGCCCCGATCTAATCATGGAACCGCCGAACTTTAAGATCTATTCGATGTTCAGTCATGCGCTCATGGACTATCTTCATACGCTCACTTCCGACATAGAGCAGGCAAGTATAGATGAGTGTTATCTTGACTTCACCCCCATCAGGCACATGTACGAGTCTCCCGTTGCGTGTGCGGACCTGATCCGTAAAACCGTCAGAGAAAAGTTCGGTTTTACGGTAAACGTAGGTATTTCGGACAGAAAGGTGCTCGCGAAGATGGCTTCCGATTTTCAGAAGCCCGATAAGACACACACTCTGTTTTCTTATGAGATAAAAGAAAAGATGTGGCCACTGCCCATTGAAGATCTTTTCCTTTGCGGAAAGAGTTCTTCGGCAGCGCTGCATAAGCTTGGTATCTCTACGATCGGTGAGCTCGCCACGGCAAGCAGGGAAGTGCTCAGGATCAATCTAAAGAGCATGGGCGATCTTCTTTGTGATTATGCGAACGGAATAGATGACTCCGGTGTAAATACCGAGCCCGATGAGATAAAAGGAATAGGCAACTCGACAACGGTCGATCACGACGTGACCGAAAAGGAGGAGGCTTACGAAATATTGTATTCGCTTGCCGAATCGGTTTCTTCGCGCCTTAAGAAGCATGGTTTTCTGGCAAATCTCGTTACGGTCGAGATCAAGTACGCAACGTTTAAATCTGTTTCAAGACAGGGCGGGACCGACAGCCCCATAGAGACTGCAAAAGCGATACACGAATCCGCAAAGTCACTGTTTGACAGCCTTTGGAACGGCGAGCCGATAAGGCTTCTGGGTATCAGAACCACGAAGCTGGTATCTGTCGATGAACCTGTCCAGTTAAGCCTTTTTGACATGATGGGCGAGGAAAATAAAAATGAAGAAACCGGACCTCGCGACACCAAAAAGCAAAAAGATCTTGAGGAGGCGCTTTCAAAGATAAGAGAACGTTTCGGCGACGATGCGGTCACAAAGGGGAAGGTCAAAAACACCGATAAAACGCATGGATAAAGCGGTCGGCTTGCAGTAAACTTGACCGAAAAGTCTATTGTTGGTAGAATGATTAAGTTGTTGAAATTATGGGGTTATAAGACATTACCATGGTATTGATTTCTAGATTTCATAAAAAATGCAGAATTTCATATCTTAGAGTTGCCCTGCTGGCTGCATTTCTTGCAGCGCTCTTTACGCCTTCCGTTCGCCTTTTTAAGAGCGAAGGAAACAACATGTTTACCGTTATGGTAGACGGAAAAGAGATGGGAACCGCAGACACCGAGCTCGATGCGAGACGAATCATCAACGAAGCGCGCAGACAGATCGCAGGTGCCAGCAATGACCTCGTTTTAATAGACGCGGAGACAAAGATCGTCGGCTCAGAGGTTTTAAAAGGAGTTGTCGATGACCGTGACGAAGTCATAAAAAACGTAGTTTCGGAATTCAAAAAATCTGTGAAGGATACGATGCAAAGATCGTACACCGTCAAGATCGACGAGTTCATGGTGAACGTGGCGAGCGATTCGGATGTTATAGCGGTTCTTGAGGCATCTCTCAAAAAGTACGATGAAGACGGCAAGTTCTATGTAGAACTCATTCAGGATTCTTCCAGAGAGCTTCCCGTGTTAGTTCCCGTTATTCATAAAACAGAGGCGGAAGAACCTGAAGAAGAACCCGTTACCGCCGCATCCATCATGGGTGAGGACGGAATCTTCAAAGCTTTCGACGAAGTACTTGCAAATATCAAAGTTGATATAGAACCTTCTTTTGACGATTACGATTACGGCATAACCGACATGAAGTTTTACAACGAAGTCGAGATAGTGGAATCGTACCTTCCTTCAAAGGAGATCAAGACAAGAGATTACGCTGTCGAAGCGGTAACCAAAGACAAGGTTCAGAAGACGACCTACGAAGTTAAGTCGGGGGATACGCTTTCGGGCATCTCGGCAAAGACCGGCGTTTCGGTTGAAGATCTGGTTGCCATGAACGACATCTTAAAAGACGAGCGTTCTACCATCCATGTCGGCGATGAACTCATCATAACGGTTCCCAAGCCGGAACTGAGCGTCGCATACGATTCGCTTTTCTATTACGAAGGAACGTACGAAGCTGATGTGATCTACGTATATAACGACGACTGGTACACCACCAAAGAAGTTACGCTTCAGGATCCCGTTTCCGGATACCACAAAGCCGTAGAGAAAACGAGCTACATAAACGGTGATCTCGTCGGAACTGAGATCATAAAAGAAGAAGTGGTTGCGGAAGCAGTTCCGAAGATCGTAGAGAAGGGTACCAAGATACCTCCTACATACATCTGGCCTTGCTCAAGCTGGAGGATCACCAGCGGATACGGTGCATACAGAACCGTTACCGTAAGAGGTATGACTTCTTACCATCCCGCTATCGATATCGGTATGCCGATCGGTTCAAGCGTATGGGCTTCCTGCGGTGGTACCGTAGTACAGGCAGGATGGATGGGAAGTTACGGATATGTTGTATTTATCAACCACCCTGACGGACGTCAGACACGTTACGCTCACTTAAGCCGTGTACTTGTAAGTAACGGACAGACCGTTGCTCAGGGACAGAAGATAGCACTCAGCGGTAATACCGGTGCATCGACCGGACCTCACCTCCACTTCGAGATGAGACAGGGCGGTTCTCCCATCAACCCGCTCAACGCTGTCGAAAGATAAATAAAGTTTGTTTCGCGAGGCGGTTTCTACCGCCTCGCTTTTTTGCCCCGGGGGACGTCGTGTTGGTTTATTTTGGACTTGAGTGGGAGTGGAATATCAATATATTGTGATTTTTGCCATGTTATGTAACCGTTTTGACAAAGATATTGATTTGTGTTATATATCTTATGATATTGTAATTATACCCTAATGCGACAACAGTGTCGCATAGACATTACGAAGATTTTTTCGCCGCACTTATTGTGCGATATACATATACTTCTTGATAGGATGGACGAGAATGAATCAGTACGCGATCAAGGGTGGTAATCCCCTTGTAGGCGAAGTGGAGATCGGAGGAGCAAAGAATGCAGCTCTTGGTATTCTTGCGGCTTCACTTCTTGCCGATGAGACTGTTGAAATAGAAAATGTTCCCGACCTTAGGGATACGAACGTAATGCTCGATGCGTTAAGAAGCATCGGTGCATACGTGGAAAAGGTAGACAGACATACGGTTCGTATCAACGGATCGACCATTTCCACCACGTTACTTGATATCGACAGCATTAAAAAGATAAGAGGCTCATATTATTTCGCCGGAGCATTACTTGGAAAATATAAAAATGCGGAAGTTGCACTTCCGGGCGGATGTAACATCGGAAGCCGCCCCATAGACCAGCACATCAAGGGCTTTAAGGCTCTCGGTGCAACGGTTGAGATTGAGCACGGCTGTATAATCGCCGAGGCCGAAAAACTTACCGGAAGTCACATTTATCTGGACGTTGTATCCGTCGGCGCAACCATTAACGTCATGCTTGCATCCGTTATGGCCGAAGGACAGACATATATCGAAAACGCGGCCAAAGAGCCTCACGTCGTAGACGTTGCAAACTTCTTAAACAGCATGGGTGCCTCCATAAAAGGCGCAGGTACGGACGTTATCCGTATCAAAGGCGTAGAGAAGCTTCACAAGGCTCATTATTCGATCATTCCCGATCAGATTGAGGCCGGAACGTTTATGCTTGCCGCAGCGGTCACAAAGGGCGATGTGCTTGTAAAGAACATCATCCCCAAGCATCTTGAGTCCATAACTTCAAAACTGCTTGAGATCGGCTGTGAAGTGGAAGAGTCCGACGACGCTATCCGTGTCGTAAGCGCAAAGCCTTTCAGGACGACAACGGTCAAGACGCTTCCGTACCCCGGTTTTCCTACCGATATGCAGCCTCAGATAGTTGTTGCGCTCGGCCTTGCCGAAGGAACCAGCATCGTTACAGAGAGTATTTTTGAGAACAGATTCAGATATGTGGACGAGCTCACAAGACTCGGCGCAAACATAAAAGTTGAAGGCAATACCGCAGTTATCGAGGGAGTTGCCCGTTACAGCGGTGCCAACATCTCCGCGCCCGACCTTCGTGCCGGAGCCGCACTTGTGGTGGCAGGACTTGCAGCCGAAGGCTTCACGCTCATCGACGACATTCATTTCGTTGAAAGAGGATACGAAGACTTTCCCGAGAAGCTCAGATCTCTCGGTGCTCAGATCGAAGTTGTGAGCGACGAAAAGGAATATCAGAGATTCAAACTTGAAGTAGTTTAAAATGCAATAATGTACAAAGAAACCCGTGTCGCAAAGCACGGGTTTTTCGTTTAAAAAGGCTCGCTGTCGTATGTGACGCGGGCCGTTTTTTACTTTTTAAATTATTGCTTCAATGTAAACATCGGGGAGCGTGGAGAGGTCGATAAACTCGTCTCCGCTTTTGATGGTGGGCTTTGCGAGTGCCGAGCGGTTTATGAAGACCACGTCGCCGATACGGCCGTCGCTAAGTTTTACACGCTGGAGCATGTAGGTGTTAACGATGTTTTCAAGAAATGTCATTATGAAGTGCGTTTCGTACTTCTGAAGGCCTTCGGACTCGAAGATCTCAACAACCTTGAAAGGACACATGGGACCTCTGTAAACTCTGGCGGAAGTCATCGCATCGTAAACATCTGCGATCGCAACCATCTTTGCGTACATGTCGATCTTTGAATTTCTGATACCGAACGGATATCCCGAACCGTCGCATCGTTCGTGGTGCATTAAAGCCGCATTCATGATGGCTTCGGGAATGTCGAAGGTTCTTAATATATTATAGCCCTCAAGCGTATGCTTCTTAACTACCGCATACTCGTTATCCGTAAGCTTGGCAGGCTTTTTGATGATGGTTTCGGGAATGGAGATTTTTCCTATGTCATGCAAAAGTCCGCAAAGCGTTGCAAGCCGTGTCTGTTCCTCGGTAAATTTGAGCCATCTTGAAAAAACATTGCAGATGAGTGCCACGTTTATGCTGTGTACATACGTAAGATCGTCGTACTGGCGCATGTTGTGGAGCATGTCAAATACGTTAAGATAACCGTCGCTGCTGGTTAAGATCTCATTTATGCAGTCAAGTAAGGAATTAAGATCAAGGTCGGAATTTCGTCCCGCAACCGAATCGAGCATGTTCTTAAACTTCGGTACTTCTTCGTCAAAACGGGCTTTGAATTCGATAAACTGGGGACTTTTTTTAATCTTTTCGGAATAGGAAAGATTCTCCGGGGCTTCCGGACTGGCAAGATATTCTTCCGACATGTCGTCTTCGACACGCACGTTGATGATCGAATAAAATTCAAGCTTAGTAATGGTCCTGTCGGTAAGAACAAGGCCACGCGGAAGAATCAATTGGTTGTTGTATGTATATACGTCCTCGGCTGTGATCATTCCCGGTACGAGGTCGGCCGTACTTACACGTTTCATAGTAATCCCCTAAAAAATAAAGTATCGCAATCGATAAACAGTCGCGATGCCTTTAAAAACTGTTTAATAATTATACTTTCTTTATGCAAATAAATCAATCTATATTGACATATTTGTCGCTACGATGTATATTCTACTCATCTCTTATTCAGAGTGGTGGAGATACATAGGATCTGTGAAGCCACGGCAACCCCGAGAGGAAGGTGCCTACCTGAGCGAGACGTCCGTAAGGACACTTCGAACAATAAGAGGATTGAAACAGTGCAGACAATCCGCTTATGTTCAGACATAAGCGGATTTTTTTCATTATCATTCAATCCTTAATCAACCAAAGAAAGGATACCTAAATGGAAAAAAGACTTTTTACTTCCGAATCGGTGACCGAAGGTCACCCCGACAAAGTCTGTGATGCAATCTCAGACGCCATTCTTGATGCCTGCATGAAGCAGGATCCTAAAAGCCGTGTGGCTTGCGAAACAACCGCATGTACAGGTTTTGTACTTGTTACCGGTGAGATCACCACAAACGCATACGTTGACATTCAAAACGTAGTAAGAGAGACCGTTAAAGAGATCGGATACACCAAGTCCGAGTACGGATTTGACGGAAATACCTGCGCGGTGTTAGTAGCTATCGACGAGCAGTCAAGCGATATAGCAATGGGCGTTGACAAGGCGCTTGAAGCAAAGGAAGGCGCTCTTAAGGATGACCTTGATACAGGCGCCGGCGACCAGGGTATGATGTTTGGTTATGCTACAAACGAAACCCCCGAACTTATGCCCTATCCCATCTCACTTGCTCATAAGCTCGCTTTGCAGCTTACAAAAGTAAGAAAAGACGGAACACTCAAATATCTTCGTCCCGACGGAAAAACGCAGGTTTCCGTAGAGTACGACGAGAACGGAAAGCCCTTCAGACTTGAAGCCGTTGTCCTCTCAACCCAGCACGATGAAGATGTTACCCAGGAGCAGATCCACGAAGACATCAAGAAATACGTATTAGATCCCATCCTTCCGGGGGATATGGTTGATGCCAACACAAAGATCTTCATCAATCCTACCGGACGTTTCGTGATCGGCGGACCTCACGGCGATGCAGGTCTTACCGGACGTAAGATCATCGTTGACACCTACGGCGGATACGCTCGTCACGGCGGCGGAGCTTTCTCCGGAAAGGACTGCACAAAGGTTGACAGGAGCGCTGCATACGCAGCAAGATATGTGGCAAAGAACATCGTAGCCGCAGGCCTTGCCGACAAGTGCGAGATCCAGCTTTCATACGCTATCGGCGTTGCACAGCCCACCTCCGTACAGGTTGATTCATTCGGCACCGGCAAGCTTTCCGACGCAGAACTTACCAAGATCGTCAGAGAAAACTTCGACCTTCGTCCCGCAGGGATCATCAAGATGCTCGACCTTCGCCGTCCGATCTACAAGCAGACCGCGGCCTACGGTCACTTCGGACGTACCGACATCGATCTTCCCTGGGAAGCAACCGATAAAGTTAACGACCTTAAGAAATATCTGTAATACTTAAACATCAAAGAACTTCTTTTCACAGACCGGCCGGTCGGTGTAAGGAAGTTCTTTTTTGATTTTTCTTTAAATTTGCGATATAATGCACTCTGTATATTTATTGCTTTGGAAGGATACACAATGGCTTTTGCGCACTTGCACGTTCATACGGAGTTTTCGCTCCTGGACGGTTCCAACAAAATAAAAGACTATGTTAAGCGCGTAAAAGAGCTTGGCATGAATGCGGCGGCGATCACCGATCACGGTGTAATGTACGGAGTTATCGACTTTTACCGTGCGGCGAGGGAAGAAGGCATAAAGCCCATACTCGGCTGTGAGGTGTATGTTGCGCCCAACTCACGATTCGACAAGGAAGTGACGGGCGGAGAAGAAAGATATCACCACCTGGTGCTGCTTGCAGAAAACAATGTGGGATATGCGAACCTTTGCAAGATAGTTTCAAGAGGATTTACGGAAGGTTATTATTACAGGCCCCGTGTCGATTTCGAAGTATTAAACGAATTTCATGAAGGCATTATCGCATTGTCGGCATGTCTGGCAGGCGAGGTGCCGAGACTTATTCAAAAAGGACTCATCGAAGAGGCCAAGAAGTGCGCACTTAAATATCAAGACTGTTTTGGAAAAGGAAACTACTTCCTTGAACTTCAGGATCACGGCATCCCGGAGCAGCGAAGCGTTAACTCCGTGCTTTTGTCGATGAGCAAAGAGCTTGGCATAGACCTTGTTGCCACAAACGACGTTCACTATAC
>JAILEQ010000038.1 GCA_024687305.1 Lachnospiraceae bacterium
ACGCAAAAGTCACAAATGACGGTGATATCATTTTTGCGCTTAAAGCTCCGGTTTCTCCCAAAGAAGCAAAGACATTGGTATCCAAGACTTTGAACGTGTCTGAAAGGACGCCCGTAAAAGCCGGCGATATTTCAGTAAATAAACTCAAAAGAACAGATAAAGAAACCGCTCTTTCGCTTATATTACAATGCAAAAGAGCGGTGCTCATCGATTTAAGAATGCCGGTCGATTTCAAAGCAGACCACATAAAAGGTGCAATCAACATACCCCTTTCGGAATATGTCAAAAACCCGTATCTGGCGGGGCCCGAAAAGGACGCTTTAATCTTTTTCTACTGTGAGAACGGCTATAAAAGTGAGATCGCCGGAAATCTGGCGCTTTCCATGGGATACAAAGACTGCTACGTTGTCCTGTGATCTACGTATCTTGCTATCTCGCTATCCATTTCTTCCAATATATCTTTTCCGGAAAGTCTTGCGTTTGTCCAGTTCACCGTCTCCAAAACAGCTTCACCTATATGCCATCCCGGTGTCCAGTCAAACACCTTCTTTAGTTTGGCACAATCAAGTTTTAGGAAGTTCGCTTCGTGAGGAGCATTGGCTTCACTACGGTTCTCCCATGAGATCACGGGAAGCTTGTAGGCTTTCACTTTATTCCACGAATCTGTAAACAATGTTACAAGATCGCCCGTATTTACACAGTCGCAATCGTCTGGTCCGACGTTATAATATCCCGCAAAGGAAGTATCTTCGTATTGTTTCATTGCTATCATAAGATATGCAAACAAAGGCTCGAGAACATGCTGATAAGGACGCGTGGAATAAGGGTTTCTTACTCCGATAACAGCGGGAGCATTTTCTTTCATACCATTCATGAGCGCTCTTACGCAGTCGGGTATTATGCGGTCGTTCGAAAAATCTCCGCCTCCTATAACGTTACCCGCACGGGCAGTGCTGACGCTTATCGAAAGATCTTTCAAAAAAGAACTGTTGTAACTGTGTGTCACAAGTTCCGAACACGACTTGGAGTTACTGTAAGGATCGTAACCGTCCAAAGGATCGTCTTCACAATATCCGTAATCGATCTCATTGTTTTTGTAAACTTTATCGGTAGTTACGTTCAAAAAGGACTTCACTCCGTCATATCCGTTTTCTTTGAACCCTCCTGCCGATTTTTCGGTCGCGGATAAACGGACACATTCGCAGATGTTTACGGTTCCCATTACATTCGTTGAGTAAGTGTATACCGGGTCTTTGTAAGAATCACGTACGATGGGCTGCGCGGCGAGATGAAGAACGATCTCAGGTTTAAAATTCTCGAAAGTCTTCTTCAGCGTTTCGAGATCTCTCACATCCGCATAAACCTGCTTTAATCCCGGGTTTTTATCCAGACCCGCGATCTCAAAAAGGTTCGGGTCCGTCGAAGGTCTTAACGAATAACCGCAAACTTGCGCACCTGCATTTAACAGAATGTAGGAAAGCCAGCTTCCCTTAAATCCGGTGTTGCCTGTTACCAACACCCTTTTACCTTTATATGACTTTAACAATTCTTTGTAATCTGTCGACATAGTGTTCCTCGCAATAAAGCCGCCTATTTATCATCAAAATTGATGCGTTCTTCTTCGATCACCAACGGTCTTTTCTTAAGCCTTTGATTTATACTCAGTATGTATTCACCGATAAGTCCAAGGAAGATAAGCTGCACCGCACCAAGGAAGAACATTCCAAGTACCATCGGAGCCATGCCCGCTTCAAATCTGTCCCAATACAACAGTTTCATAATAAGATATGCAACTGCGATCATCATGGATACCAAAGCGATTCCGAATCCGACAAAAGTGGCGGAACGTAAACCGACTTTCGTGAAAGAAGTGAAGCTTAACATAGCCGCGTCATAAAGTGTGTTGAAATTGTTGTGTGTCTTTCCGGCTCTTCTTTTTTGCTGATTGTAAGGAATTATCTTGATCTTATAACCGAATTCCGCAACTATTCCTCTTAAGAAAGGAGTCGGATCGTCAAGTTCTTTGATGATCCCGATAAACGATCGATCGTACAGACCAAATCCGGTGAAATGCTCTATCTGCTCAACATCCGAATACTTGCGTATCGTTTTGTAATAGCAGGTACGAAGAAAATACATGATCTTGCTTTCATCACTTGTGGTCTTTTGCATTATGACGATCTTGTTTCCTTCTTCCCAGGCCTTTACCATCGAAGGAATGCATTCGATGGGATCTTGGAAATCGCAACAAAGAAGTATCGTACAATCGCCGGTTGTCTGCATTAATCCGTAATAGGGAGAATTAAACTGTCCGAAATTTCTGGCGTTAAAAATGGCCTTGATATTTTTGTTCTTCTCACATATTTCCCTCAAATAAGGTCTTGTATTGTCTGAAGAATTGTTATCGATAAAAACGATCTCATAATCATACTCGGACAGATCTTTTTCGATAAGCGCCACCAATGCCTCACTTATCGGTTTTACGTTTTCTTCTTCGTTATAACAAGGAATCAAAATGCTTATCTTTTTCATGGTCTACAATCCCCGTTCCTTGATCATTTGCCTTATTCCGTCGGAAAAACTTACTTCGGGCACAAAATCTATGTCAAAAAAGAGTCTTTCGTCTTTTGTTTCGATCCCGTAAACCGAGCCGTCACTTGTCTTAGGGGCAAAAGAACAAAGATCTGTCGCGCCCATTATATCGGCCATTTCCGATATGTAATCTCTCAGTGCTTTCGATTCGGGATGAGCTATCCTGTATACACGAGCGCTTTCAGCCTTTTCTCCGAGAAGATAAAAGATCTTTCCGCAATCGCTTTCGTAAAGATAGTTCCAGGTCTGTTCACCCGAAGAAAACTGTGCTTTTTCGCGTTTTGAAAATTGATCGATCGCATAATCGATCATCGTTCCTTTATTGTCATGAGGACCGTATACACTGAATACTCTGCCCCATATATGTGTGATACCGTACTTTTCGCATAGTTTCCCGCTCAAAAGACCTGCCGACAGCTTTCCGATACCGTAGGCAGTTTTGGGATTGCACGGTGTATTCTCATCGATAGGTCCGTTCACCGGACCGTACTCAGCCTGAGAACCGGCGCCTATGAACTTTTTACAGCCAAAACGCTGTGCAGCCTCCACCGCATCAAGGGTATGCTTTATATTCCTTGCATGTGTCATCGGGTTTTCGCGCTCTTCCTTATTAGCGCCTTCCCATGCAAAATGATATAAAGCATCGCAGTCCGAAGATATGCCTTCAAGCTTATCAAGATCGTCTATCCCGCACTTTACAACGTGCACAAGGTCCGAACCGTTCAGTCTGTCCAGCCTGCTTGAATCCGGGCGAACGATCGCATATACCTCAGTCCCCTTACCAACTGCGACATCGATCAATGCTGTTCCGAGCATGCTTGTGGCACCGGTAACAATTATCTTTTTCAACTTTTTCCCTCTTAATGATACTTATCGATCGACTCAGATCATCTTAAGTATAGTTTCTTTGATGCCTTTAACATCGTAACCGTACTTTTCGTAAAGATAAGGTGCATGAGCCATGGCGTCGAATCTGTCGGGTACGCCGATATTTGCAAACTCTGTTGCAAGACCTTCTTCGCAGATCACCTTTGATACCATGGATCCGAGTCCGCCGTATATGTTATGATCGTGTGCAACGATCACCTTTCCGGTCTTTGCGGCCTCGATCACAGCCTGCTTATCTATAGGTTTGATCGAATAAAGATCGACTACTCTGAATCTCTTCCCGGTTTCTTTTTCGACTTCTTTTACCGCTTCAAGCGCATATCCGATCGTTACGCCCGCACACAAAACCGCTCCGTCGTTTCCTTCATATACCGTTTTGGATCCGCCGAAAGAAAACTCTGTGCCTTCTTCATAAATATCGTCACACGGTTCGACACTGCATCGGATATATACAGGCCCGTCGTATTGCACCGACAGTTCCAGTATCTTCTGAGCCTGAACTTTGTCACCTGCTTCGATGACCTTTATCCCCGGCACGGAAGTTACTATTCCGATGTCTTCAAGACCCCAATGCGTGGCGCCGGATATTCCTCCGGACACTCCCGAATAGACACTTATGAGCTTAACGTTTTTATTTCCGTAAGCCACATCGGTACGAACCTGCTCGCATGCTCTCATCGTAAGGAAAGGAGCCATGGAAAATACAAAGGGGATAAATCCTTCAAGCGAAAGACCCGCTGCGAAAGAGACCATATTCTGCTCGGCTATTCCGACACTGAATTCCCTTCCCGGAAACTTCTCTTTAAAAGTCTTATTTCTGCATGTGGCCGCGAGATCAGCGTTGATCACCAGAACTTTATCGTTCTTTTCTCCGAGAACGCTCATATATTCGCCGATCACATTTCTGAGGTAACTTTTACTCATGACTGCCACCTCGCCGAATACGCTTTCTCAAGACCGTCTACAGCCTCTTTTAACTGTTCGTCGGTTATCTTTCCGGCGTGCCAGCGCTGTAAATCTTCCATAAAGTCCACGCCTTTTCCCTTTACGGTATGTGCGATAATACATGTGGGCACATCGGAATCGGGCGAAGGAAGCGAGTCGAAAGCTTTCTTTATTTCTTCTATATTGTTTCCGTCAATCTCTACTACGTTCCATCCGAATGATCTGTACTTGTCGGCAATATTTCCAAGGCCCGTAAGATCATCTATATATCCGTCGGCCTGAAGGCCGTTGTTATCTACTATGGCAACAAGATTTCCCAGTTTGCAATGAACCGCATTCATGGCGGCTTCCCATATCGAGCCTTCTGACTGCTCTCCGTCTCCCATGACGGTATATACACGGCTCGTTCTGTTATTCTTAAGTTTGAGCCCTGCGGCCATTCCGCACGCGATCGGCATGCCGTGTCCGAGACTTCCCGTAGATACTTCCACAAAGGGATTTACGATATTGCAAGAGTGCATGGAAAACCTTCCGCTGTCTTTGGCATACTCATTGATGACATCTTCGGGGGAAAAGCATCCAAGCGCAGCCTGGCAAAAGCTTGTCACAGCCGAGGCATGTCCTTTTGAAAGAACAAACCTGTCTCTGTTTTCGTCTTTTATGTTCTTTGGATCGTAATTAATCTTATAAAGCCATAAGACCGTCATGACGTCGGTAAGAGAAAGATCTCCGCCTATATGAATGACTTCCTTATTGCACAGCTTAAGGAGATTGATACGTATCTCCATTGCTGCCTTTTCCAATTCGGATATTGAATAACTCATTGTACGCCCTTCTTAAGATCTTACGGCTTCTGTTATGATCTTTGCCATATAGTCGATCATCTCATCCGTCATTCCCGGATATACTCCGACCCAGAATGTATTGTTCATTATATAATCTGTCGTATCGAGTGTTCCGGCTACCCTGTAGGCATCGGTATTCCTTATATGATCGAAAGCGGGATGCTTTATGAGATTTCCGGAAAAAACAGGTCTTGTCTGAATATTTTTGCTCTCGATGTATTTCGTGATATCATTTCTGCTTAGCCCGCTGTCTTTTCTTACAGAGATCATGAAACCAAACCAAGAAGGATTGCTTCCTTTGGCGGGCTTAGGAAGAATGATCTTATCTTCCAAAGGCTTTAGTGCATTGTAAAGTCTTTGCCAGTTGTGTTTTCTTTTTTCCACAAAGCCCGGGAATTTCTTTAACTGCTCGCATCCTATGGCTGCCTGCATATCCGTCGCTTTAAGATTGTATCCGAGATGACTGTATACATATTTGTGATCGTATCCCGCGGGAAGCTCTCCGAACTGTCCGTCAAACCGATGACCGCATCTGTTGTCTATGCCGCTTTGACATATGCAGTCTCTTCCCCAGTCACGATAAGACAGGATAAGACGACCAAGCAAAGGATCGTCCGTATATACACATCCGCCCTCTCCCATCGTCATATGATGAGGCGGATAGAAACTGCTCGTTCCTATATCTCCCCATGTTCCCGTATATTTTGTGACGCCGTCGATCGTATATTTTGAACCGAGGGCATCGCAGTTGTCTTCAATAAGCCAAAGACCGTTCTTGGTACAGAAATTCCTTACGGCTTCAATATCAAAAGGATTTCCAAGCGTATGAGCGATCATGACGGCTTTCGTTTTATCACTTAAAGCGCCTTCCAGCTTTGTGACATCAATGTTGTATTCCGGAACGGTCATGTCCACAAAAACAGGCACCGCGCCGTAATTGAGGATCGGGGTTACCGTGGTCGGAAATCCGCATGCAACGGTGATCACTTCGTCACCCCGTTTTATTCTTCTTTCCTTAAGTTCCGGCGAGGTAAGAGCCATGAAAGCAAGAAGATTGGCGGATGAACCCGAATTTACTATATAAGCATGCTTTACTCCGATCCATTTGGCAAATTCTCTTTCAAATTCTTCCGAGAATCTTCCCGCAGTCAACCAGAAATCAAGCATGGCATCGGTAAGAGCCTGCATCTCTTTTTCGTCGAAAACGCGTGACGCATATGTGATGCGGTCTCCGGGTTTAAAATCGTCTTTCTTTTCTTTAAAATCGTGATAATACTTTGCAACGGCTTCTTTTATCTGCTGCCTTGCTTCACTTTCGTTTGTCAGGTTCATATAATGATCATTCCCATTTGATCCAGGGCGCATTTTTGGCCTCGATCATTTTGTCTAACTTATTTTTTTCGACTATCGTATCCATGCACTGCCAAAAGCCCTTGTGCATATACGACATAAGTTCTCCGTCTGCGGCAAGCTTTGTCATGGGGTCACGCTCGAGTATCGTATCGTCGCCGCTTATATAATCAAAAATCTTCGGTTCAAATACCATGAAACCGGCATTGATCGGAACTCCGTCGACACTGCTCTTTTCGCGGAAAGACTTGACTGCGTAATCTGGACCTATATCTATAACGCCTTTTGCCTGCTCCTGGATGACGGTCGTCATCGTGGCAATCTTTCCGTGCGACTTATGGAACTTCAAAAGTTCGCTTATATCAACATCGCAGACGCCGTCGCCATATGTCATCATGAACGGCTCGTCTCCGACATATTTTTTGATGCGTTTTATTCTTCCGCCGGTCATCGTATTAAGTCCGGTATCGACCACGGTAACTTCCCAGGGATCGCAATGCTGATCGAGAACTCTCATCTCGTTTTTACCGTTCTTAAAACTGAACGTAACATCGGAGTTATGAAGAAAATAGTCCGCAAACCATTCTTTTATCACGTACTGCTTGTATCCGGCGCACACTATGAAATCATTAAATCCGTAGTAACTGTAGGATTTCATGATATGCCATAATATCGGCTTTCCGCCTATCTCGACCATCGGCTTGGGTCTGTACTCGGATTCTTCGGATATCCTTGTCCCCATTCCGCCCGCAAGTAATACTACTTTCATGAGCATTTCTCCCGTTTGAACATTTTATGCCATATTATGTTATTATACATCATTTTAGTCGGTTATAGAACCGCTCGTCGGATTTCTTAATGATGAAATCCAAAATCATATACTCAGACAAAAGAACGGCCGCATAGAAATATGCGGCCGCTTATTATTATCAATACTTATTTGGCGTAAATACCTGTCAGTTCAACACCGAACCGATTTATGGAAAATACTTTGTCGTGGTCTTCGATCTCGGGCCAGTCATAACTTCCCGAAGGATTATATATAAGATAATCAGCTTTCTCCGGTGCCACGAATTCGATTTTGTTTTCATCAAGCATCGCTGCTTCGGCACCGTGTGATTCAAAGAGCACACATGCTACTTTCAAAGGATGCTCACCGTCATAATACTTATCCGCAAACCTTCTTAACGCGGGCACGACCGAAACCATCCAGTAATCGCCTTCATATCCGTTAACATCAATGATAAGACGGCTTATGGGATTGTAGTATACGTATTCAAAGGATCTGTTTGCAATCATCTCCCCCGCACAGGTAAGAAATGCTATCGTAACAAGAGCATATGCAAGCTCTGCGATGCGTTTTCTTTTTACCGAATCATCTTTTTTAAGGCCGCTCAACAGTTTGTGCGGGAAGTACAATGCTCCGGGAAGCATGAAGGCATACAAAAAGTACATGTGACGCCACGAATTGTAAAACACCTCGGTGTGAGACTTGGCGACCACCAGACAAAACGGCGCCAAGAATCCGATAAGAAGCATCAGGAAAAAGAAATCGGAGTCATCTTTTACTATGTTTTTGCCTCTTTCCTTTACGGTCGTTATGACAAAAGAAAGAACCGACAAGGAAAAGAGGATCATGATGTAAGCAGGTATAGTGATAAGCATCCATGTGGGAAGGTACGAGTAGGGCATGCCGATCTCGGCGGGATTGAACAGAGTCCCTCTGAAACGGACAAAACCGTACCAGCCGGAATAATGGAAAGCGTTGTCGAAAAGGAATTTGAGGAAATCGAGTATACCTGCCCAGCTTGCGGGTGTCAGAGCTATATACATGGCGACTGAGAGAAGGACCGTCAGAACTATCTTCACCCAGGTTCCGAGCTTGACACTCTTTCCCCTGGTGGCCACATATATTATCGTGAAAAGACCAAGAAGGCCCCATATCGCTATTCCTATTATCTTTACATTCATCATAAAGCCGGACAAAACCGAAAAGATCAGAATATCAGCCCACACTCCCTTCTTTTTTAGGGAAAGTTTCTTGGCCGCCCGAACCGCAAACAGCGCGCAAGCCATGGTAAGGCCCATAAATATCACGTCTTTGTCGTTATAATGACCTTCCGCAAAAAAACGGGGAGTGAAAAAATAAAAAAGCATTCCGGCTGTGGAAACGATCTTGGAACCGTAAAGTTCCTTCAAAAGAAACCATGAGGCTACAACGCTCATAAAATAAAGACAGAACACATAAGTGTGCCATGCATAAGCCATTCCGGCCCTGTCTTCTTCATACATCTTGTAAAATGGCAAAAAGAAATAGAACGGCGCGGCGCCGTGATCGCGCTCGAATTTAATGCTTATGGGTGTGATGTCGGCTGCCAAAGCGTTTTCCTTAACGCTACTGCCGTCGGGAAACAGTCTTATCGCGTACTCGATCCAATTTGAATGAGTTATGGTGATCGCTTCAAGTTCATCCCAGGATCTGCCATATTCCTTAACGTTTGAAATACCGTACGCAAACAAAACCGCAAACAAAAGGACCAACGCGATCTTGGAAAATTTCCCGTTTGTAAGCGCATCTTCGATCTTTAGAAGCAGATTGCCGCTTTTTTCTTTTTCACTTATTTCTGCCTGCATGTTATGATCACCGTTCATTGATCTGCCCTTTAAATGCTGTTAAAAAAAAGGAATATGATCTCATATTCCTTTTTCGCGGAGTCGGAGGGATTCGAACCCTCGTGCCCCGGAGGGCAAACGCATTTCGAGTGCGCCCCGTTATGACCACTTCGATACGACTCCGTACGCTACGCGACTTTTGTATTATATGTTTATTTTTCGCGGGTGTCAATCCTGCAAAGCTATCACTGCAGCCATACTTCCCCGCTCACCCTTCGTATATCGGTGAGACCAATAACGATCCGGATGGCACATAGTGCATTCTCCCACTAATTCAATGTTCTCTTCTTTGAGCCCGAGTTCGATAAACCGTTGTTTTACGACGCCTCGCAGATCCAGCAGGTATTTTTCACCTCTTTTAGTGTAAAAAGAAGTCGCGTCTCCTCCGAGAAGTTTTTCGACGGCTTCGATTACTTCGGGGCCGACCTCAAAACAACACTTCCCAATCGCCGGACCGATTGCTGCGGCGATATTTTTTTCTTTTGACCCCAGTGTGACCATTTTGTCGACGGCATTTTTCTGGATGTCTGCCACCGTACTTCTCCAGCCGCAATGAACGGCCCCGATCACTTTATTTTCCCGGTCATACAAAAGCACAGGCACACAATCCGCAATGAATATGGCTAACGGAACAGCTTTTAAGTTGGTTACGTATCCGTCGCAAACGTTCATCTCCCCGGGACCGTACGCAGGTCTAAGATCGTCTTTTGTCGCAATATGAACGTTGTTTTCATGCACCTGTTCACCGCAGACAAACTCTCTGCTATTTACACCCGCAGAATCAAGAAATCTGTTCCAATTCTCGATGACCCTCAATTTATCATCGCCTCTGTTCATACCGAGATTGAGCGAATGAAATATTCCATCACTCACTCCTCCGGTCCTTGTCGAAAAACCGTGAGGGCAGTCGATCAAAGACGATTTAAGTGTTACAACATCTTCCGTGATGTCTTCGCATCTTATCAGTTTGTCACCTTTATATTCGACGATCATGTCAATCCTCTTACGACCTTCAAGAAGCGGCTTCAGAAAATAGAGATCGCCCTCCCAAGTGGGATATTCCAAAACTTCATCTTTGTCGACCCACTTAAGTTCACCTTCATTGCATTCTTTTACGTTGTCCTCTGTATCCCACGCCGAATAAAGATACATGTCTTCATCGTCATACCTGTCGGAAATGAATTTGATGACACCGTGACAATAAAAGTTCTTCGGTCTTAAACCTGTCTCTTCAAAAACTTCACGCCTGACACATTGGTCAGGCGTTTCGTTTTCTTCGATCTTTCCGCCTACTCCTATCCACTTTCCCGCATTGATGTCTTCTTTCTTCTTTATCCTGTGCAAAAGAAGATACTGATCTTTGGCGTTCTTTATGTAGCAGATAGTAGTAGGGATCATCATTTTGTTTTACGACTCTTTCTTAGTGGTATTTCTCGGCAAGATATATCGAAACTCTGCTCTGGATGACCTCAGCAACTTCATCGGCACTCTTCTTACCGTTGTAGTAAGGTGAATACTCTTCTTCAATGATCTGCTGGATATTGTAGTCATCGACATGGCCTCCACTTGCCTTATTGACTATTCCCTTTATTATATCAAATTCTTCCTGAGTAGGAGGCCCGATTTCAATAGTCATATCGTCTGCCATGATCGTGCCGCCTCCGAACGTAGACAACTCCGATGCATCCATCTTCTTTTCAAAGAATTCCTTCTTAATGGGATATCCGTTCCAAAGATTCGATGAATCCTGATACGAATCGTCAAGGAATGTCTTTAAGAACTCCCATGCTCCGTCCTTTTCTTTACAATTGGCTACGATCCCGAAAGTATCCTGAGGCATGAATGTAAAAGAAGATCCGTCTTTTCCGGGTATTCCGATAGGATTAAACTTATCGCCGAGTATTTTAACATACGCCTGCAGATTCATCGTGTCCGTAAGCCACAGCTCCGTTAATACAAGATCTCCTTTTTGCAGATCGGAGTATTCACTGTATGAATAATCCCCTTCTTTAAAACTTTCGGGATATCTTTTAGCGATCTCCATAAGTTCCTTAAACTCGGGACTGTCAAAATTACACGTTCCGTTTTCGTAATCTATAAGACCGCTTCCCATTTCGTTTGCGCACTTATACAAAAATCCGGTTGCTGTGCAGTAAGAAAATATCTTTTTGTCGGGAGTCTTCTTTACAAATTCAACGAATTCCTTAAATGTCCAAGAGTCCTTTTTACCTACATAATCGGAATTGCCCATATAACCTCTTATGTAAAAGCATGTAGGGAGACTTATGAGTTTACCCTTATTTTCACAGGCTTTGAACACTTCTTCATAGTACAGGCTCATATCGAAATTTTCTTTTTCAAGATAAGGATAAAGATCTGTTAAGTTATCATAACTTATGTCGCCGATATCCGATGTATTCACTATGTCGAGATTGCCTGCAAGAACATCTTCTTTATACTGATCTATCATCTTCTGATAATCCTCTGAAGTTCTTGCATCATTCTCATATTCTTTTAATTCAACTCTGTATTCACCGTTCGATCTGTTGTATTTAGCAATAGCTCTTTTTAAAGGCTCATTAGCGTACATAACACCAAATGTGATCGTTTTCTTTGATGCCTGATCTACCGCAAGTTCTTCTTTCAGTGTTACCAAAGTAGTTAACGGTACCTGTGCCGTCCAGTCAACCGTAACAAATGATATCGTTTTATCGTCGTTCATCCATATGACTTCGGGACGTACATTTACAAGATCGATATCCATAAAGTTAACAAGCTGTTCGTAAGAGTCTTCTTGAGCTGAATACATAAAAAGCTTGTCATTGCCGAATATAAGATATTTATCATCACCAAGCTCATATACATTCTCAATATCTTCGGGTATATTCTTCCATTTATCTTCAAGTTTTCCGGAGTCGAAATTTGCTACTTTAACAACATTTCCGACACTCTGCTGATCCCAGCCGACAAGCATAAGCTCGTTTTTTGAATTAAAAAACAGATTGTTGCTATAAAAGCTGTCCGCCTCAATCTTTATCTGTTTTTGGATCTTTCCTTCACTGTCATAAAGATATATGCCGCTAAAAGCCGATACTATATAATTTCCGTCATTATCCGGAATAACCTTGCTGATATAATTGTCTTCTCCCGTGTTGGGAAGTTTTTCAAGCGGGAAACTTGAGAGCATTTTTCCGTCCTTATCAAAATCAACGACCTTTACTTCGCTTCCGCTCTCCTGCCACTTTTGCAAAACCAGCTTATATCCGTTATCTGTTACGAACAAGTTCATGGGATACTCTTCGGGAACAAGTTCTAAATCAAATTTAGTATCTTTGGGATCGCTTCCGTCCAGATTTTCGCTGTGCGCATAGAAACTCTCCATCTCATGAGTTTTCATGTTCACTTGCTCGATAATAAAATACAGTCTTCCGTCCTTGATCGAAAAGTCACTGTTATAATGACTGCTGTCGGAAACGATCTCTCTCTCCGTCGGAACATAGATCATTTCCGGTCCTTTGTTAACGTCATCGCCACTGTCTGTTTTACCCGTCTTTCCGCATCCGGACACCGAAAGCAGTACCGTCGGCAAAAGCATGACCGCCGCCATAACTTTTAAAAACTTTTTCATACCAATCTCCTCTCATTTGGTTTCTTGATCAATCCATTTATCAATTTACACTAATGAAGCAGAGAAGTATTTGTAAAAAATAGGATATTGTTTTAATTATTTTTTAAATTTCGTTTTCTTTCTCCCATAAACAGCAAAAGAAAACGCACCGGAATACCGGCGCGTTTTCAAAAGGTACTATTATGAAAAAACACGTATCAGTCTTTTGCAAAAAGCTTTCCGCCACGTTTTGATACTACATCAAATATAACGGCTGCAAGAAGTACGAGACCTTTAACGACCTTCTGCATGTTCTGGTCAACACCCATAAGTGACATACCGAGGTTGATAACACCCATCAAAGCCGCTCCGATGATAACTCCGGTAACGGTACCTGTTCCGCCGTAAGCCGAAGCTCCGCCGATGAAACATGAACCGATAGCATCCATCTCGTAGTTCTGTCCGTATGAGGGCTGTGCGGAAGTCAGACGAGCTATAGTAACCATTCCCGCAAGAGCTGCCAGGAATCCCATATTTGTGTATGCAAGGAAGTAAACTTTGTTTGTATTGATACCGGAAAGTTTTGTTGCTTTCTCGTTACCGCCCACTGCATAGAAGTAACGTCCTGTCTTGGTATTGGACGTGATATATCCGTATACAATGATAACTATAGCTACCCAGATAAGAACTGTCGGAATACCTTTGTGTCTGGACAGAGCCGAGAAGAAAGCAACTATTACAGCTATGATGCCGATTGTTTTGATCCAGAATAAAATATCGGGTTCAATTTCATAATTTTTCTTTTTGCGTGTAATACGTGTCTTAAACTGTACAACTGCAAATACTGCAGCAATTATGACACCGGCGATAAGACATGTCAGATTAACTCCGGGAACGAGGCCCTGTAAAAATTCGGGATCCGAAATATAACAATTTGCACCGCCGCCAAAGAGGTTAACAAATGATGTGCAGTCAGTTATCGAAACGGTAAGACCCTTGAGCACTACGTTACTTAAACCTCTGAAAGCAAGCATACCTGCAAGTGTTACGATAAAGGGCGGTATACGAACAAATGCGATCCAGAAAGCCTGGAATGCACCGATTGCGGTTCCGAGTACCAACATGAGAAGTATTGACAGCATCATCGGAACATGAAGATTTACCATCAGTACCGCGCCTACAGCACCTATGAAACATACTACCGATCCTACAGAAAGGTCGATGTTACCACCTGTAAGGATACACAGCAGCATACCCGTTGCGAGAATAAATACGTACGCGTTCTGTGAGATAAGACTTGATACGTTCATCGGAAGCAAAATTGTTCCCCCGGTCTGCCAAGCAAAGAATGCATATACGATGATCAATACCAGTATCATCGTATATTTTTTTATAAAATCAATTGTGCTTTTGTTCATTTCTTCCTCCTTAACCGGCCTTAATAATATGAGACATGATGGTTTCCTGTGTAGCATCCTTGCCGTCAAGCTCACCGACTATTTTGCCTTCGTTCATTATGTAAATACGGTCGCACATTCCCAGTATCTCGGGCATTTCCGAAGATATCATTATAACTGACTTGCCCTCGGCAACCAGCTGATTCATGATGCAGTATATCTCATACTTGGCACCTACATCGATACCTCTTGTAGGCTCATCAAGGATCAGCACATCGGGATCTGCAAACATCCATTTTGCGAGCAGTACTTTCTGCATATTACCACCGCTTAAGTTTCCGACATTTTGTTCAACGCTCGGACACTTGATCTTCAATTTTTCACGATAATCCTGGGCTACGGAAAATTCCTTGTCTTTATCGATCACCTGGCCCTTGCTGACACCTCTGAGATTTGCAAGCGACGTATTGATCTTGATCGTATTTGAAAGAATAAGTCCGTTACCCTTACGGTCTTCGGTAACATACGCAAGTTTGTGATCTATTGCCTCGGCAACGCTGTTCATATGAACCTGCTTGCCGTCTATGTATGTCTCGCCCGATATCTCTGTGCCGTAACTCTTGCCGAATACACTCATTGCAAGTTCCGTACGGCCTGCTCCCATCAATCCCGAGATACCTACTATCTCACCCTTACGAACGTTGATCGAAACATTGTCCACAACCTTACGCTCGGAGTATACAGGATGATAACAACTCCAGTTCTTTACTTCAAACTTGACATCACCTATATGGCTCTCACGCTTGGGAAAACGATCCGAAAGTTCACGCCCTACCATTCCCTGTATGATGCGTCCTTCCGAAATATCATCGGTGTTTTTATCAAGTGTTTCGATCGTCATACCGTCTCGAATGACAGTAATCTTATCCGCAACATACGATACTTCGTTAAGCTTGTGTGAAATGATGATGGATGTAAGGCCGTCCTGTTTGAACTTAAGCAACAGATCGAGCAAAGCCTTTGAGTCCTCTTCATTAAGCGAAGCAGTAGGCTCATCCAATATCAGAAGTTTTGCATTTTTAGCGAGCGCTTTTGCTATCTCGACAAGCTGCTGCTTACCCACACCTATATCTTTAATCAGAACCTGCGGCGATTCTTTAAGACCTACCATACTAAGGTATTTTGCCGAAAGTTCATTCGTTTCATTCCAGTCAATTTTCAAATTGTTTCCGCGTTCATTACCCAGAAACATATTTTCAGCAATCGTCATATAAGGGACCAGCGCAAGTTCCTGGTGTATGATTACTATTCCAAGCGCTTCACTGTCCTTGATCTTATGGAATTCACACACATTACCGTTATAAACGATATCTCCTGTGTAAGTTCCGAAAGGATAAATACCGCTTAATACATTCATCAGCGTGGATTTCCCGGCACCGTTTTCGCCGACAAGAGCGTGGATCTCACCTCTCTCCACCTGAAGATTTACGTTGTCCAATGCTTTAACGCCGGGGAATGTTTTGGTTATGTTTTTCATTTCAAGAATATGCTCAGCCAATTTAATTCCTCCTAGTTTCAAAAACATGCAGGCGGGATGCTCCCGCCTGCATCATTAATTTAATCTTTATTATTACTTAAGCTGATCCTCTGTATAATAGTTAGAATCGATAAGTAATTCTTTGTAGTTGTTGATGTCTGCGAATACAGGCTCGCAAAGGTATGAAGGAACGATTCCCTTTCCGTTGTCATATGTCTTGGTATCGTTAACAGGTGCATTTCCACCCTTCATGATAGCGTCAACCATTTCTACGGTCTTAGCTGCAAGTGTACGGGTATCTTTGAAGATAGACATTGCCTGCTTGCCGGCGATCATGTTCTTAACGTTTGCGATATCACAGTCCTGACCGGTGATAAGAGGCCAGTTGTCGCCGGGTGTGAAGCCGGCTGCTACCAATGCGTTGGTAACGCCCATAGCGGTTGAGTCATTGGATGCCATAACTGCGTGAAGAGGTGTTCCGTCAGCATAGTTTGCAGAAATGATTGCATCGAATCTGTTCTGAGCATTTTCGGTTTTCCATCCCTGAGTTGCAACTGTATCGAAATCAACCTGACCTGACTTAACTACAAGCTTGCCTTCCTTGATGTAAGGATTAAGAACATCCATAGCACCGTTGAAGAAGAAACGAGCGTTGTTGTCGCCGGGGTCACCTGTGATGAGCTCGATATTGAAAGGACCTGCTGCGGAGTCAAGGTTAAGAGCATCGCGAAGATATTCGCCCTGCTTGGTACCTACCATGTAGTTATCGAATGTTGCATAGTAAGTAACTGCGTCGGAGTTCATGATAAGACGGTCATAAGCGATAACCTTAACGTCTTTTTCCTTAGCCTGCTCAAGAACTGTTCCGAGTGAATCGCCTTCGATTGAAGCGATAACGAGAACCTTGCATCCTGAGTTGATCATGTTCTCGATCTGGGAAACCTGTGTCTCTACGCTGTCATCTGCGTACTGAAGGTCAACTGTGTAACCGGCTGCTTCAAGCTGCTTCTTCATGTTGTCGCCGTCCTGGTTCCATCTCTGAAGTGTCTTGGTAGGCATTGAAACGCCGACCTTGTTGCCCGATCCTGATGCACCACAGCCTGCGAACAATGCAGCTACCATGGTCAAAACAAGAATAAGACTTAAAAGTTTTCTTTTCATTGGTAATCCTCCCTAAAAAAGATTGTTGGTTTTTGTTTACGCAAACATAGTATCACAGTTAATGTGGAATTAATTTTTCACTCACTTGATTATTTTTGCCTCTTTGGTAAAAAGAAAAAGAACCGAATCGGAATATTTTGCACTCCGATCCGGCTCTCGCAATTATTTACCATTGTATGAACAAATTATTAATATTTTCTTTACTCTCAAGGCTCCGAAACATTCAGATAAACGTCCTCTTTCAAGTGAAAGCCGCTGTTTATGATGACTTCATCGATATTGTCTTTGGTAACAGCAACAGGTTCCAGTCCTATGTAAGCTATTGTGTATGTACCGTCAAAAATTGACGTAACGTCATCTCCCGTCAGTGTTTCGCCTTTGGCAAGACTGATAGCACATTCAGCGGCACGCTTGGCAAGCTTTTCCACCGGCTTGTACACCGTCATGGTCTGTGTTCCTTCAACTATCCTCTGACACGCCTCCAGATCGGCATCCTGTCCCACGATGGGAACGTTACCCGCAAGTCTTTTCTCGGAAAGAGCCCTTATTACCTGACCTGCGATGTTGTCGTTACCGCACATTATCGCATCGACATTGTTTACGATTTCTTCGTTCTCATAGACATAATCTGCCGCGAGTTCGGCCCTCCAGCCGTCGCAATTGATAGCATCCGCGATCGTCATGTTTCTTTCTTCACAGACTTCCAAAAAACCGTTCCTTACCATCGGAACATTGTTATCAAGAGGCGATCCTTCGAGCATGAGCACTTTTCCGCCCTCCGCTCCGTTATCTGCAAGAGCGGTACCCATTAATGTTCCGACCATCTCATTGTCAAACGTGATATAAAGATCCGCATTTGAATTGGTAACAAGGCGGTCATAGGCAACTATCTTAATTCCGGCGTCTTTCGCCTTTGAAACGACTGCCTTCAGCGAATCGGAATCGATGCAGATGATCACGATGACATCCACATCTTTCTTAATAAAGTATTCTATCTGCTCGATCTGCTTTTTGATATCACCGCTTGCGCTCTGCACGTTGACGGTCGCGCCCATCTCTTTTGCCGTGGACACAAAAACGTCTCTGTCTCTTTGCCATCTTTCGATAACAAAAGAGTCAAAACTCATTCCTATCTCGATCCTGTCGTCGCCTTCGTCTTTTGTCTGTGTCTCGCTTCCGTCATATCCTTTGCACGAAGAAAAAACAAAGCAAAACAGCATAAGTATTGCGAATAGTTTTCTTTTCACCTATTTGCCCTCTCTGTATTCGGTCGGCGTAACACCGACATTCTTCTTAAACGACTTTGAAAAGTAATTGGGATCGGCATATCCGCACATATTACATATCTCTTTCATGGAATACTGCGTCTTGCTGATAAGCTCTTTTGCCCGCTCGATCCTTAAGTTCGTAAGATAATCGATAAAGTTCTCACCGGTCGTTTCCTTAAAGATACGGCTTAAATAGTAAGAACTGATGTTAACCTGCCTTGAAACGTCTTCGAGTGAAAGGTTTTTGTTAAAGTTCGCTTCTATGTAGCTCTTTGCCGTTTCAACGACTTCGTTCGAGGTTTCAGAATTTTTGTTCATTATATGTGTAGCGCAATATGTGATCTTCTCATCGAACCACTCATAAAGATCGTGCATGTTGTCAATATTCATGACCGTCGGAAGATAACCGTGACGGTTCGTGACGTTATACGTCATACCGCCGCTCTCATAAGCCATGCTCTCCGCTCTCAATACAAACTCGAGCGCCTTAAGTCGCGCGTCCATAATATCTGCGCTCTTAAGCCATTCAAAATAATCGGTGCTCGCTCTTACCGCCGCTTCGACACGTCCCTTACCGATCTCATCAAAGAGCTGTTTTTCAAGTGCTATCGGGTAATCCGTATCATAATCGCATCCAATCGGGAGGTCGTCGGCATGAGCTACGGTATTGGTGGTAATGACAAGTGAATCCACAGCTTCTCTGTACGATTCTGCCATCTTCTCCATCTCATTTGCTCTTCCAATTCCGATCCTGAAAGATATATCCGTTCTCTCATGAAGCTTATGCGCAAGTTCTCTTGCCTTTGCTATCGCATCCACACGATCGTTGTAATCAAATGCGGGTTTATCGAAAAACACCAGAACCGCTATCTTGTTACCCATAACATTTCCGACCGCGCACGAGAAATACTGCTTTAAGAATTCTCTTATCTCCTTGTAGTGCTGCTGCAGTCTGACACTCGATCCCACAGCGTTTGTCATATGGTTTCCTTCTTTGGAATCACCCGAAACAAGAACAAGCATATACGCATACTCGCTGTGTATATCAAGCATGCTTTTGTAGTTTTCGATATCTTCTTCGAAGTGCTCGTGGAAAAGAATATTGTAGATAAAACCGTTCTCAAGTATGGGAACAACGGTCTCAAGCTTTTCTTTTATCAAAAGATCGTTGAATCGTCTGTTCTTCATATCGCTTACGATCTTCATGGCGCTGTTTACAGCCATGATCATCTTGTCCCTATCCATTGGTTTAGTGATATATTCGATCGCACCTACCTTTATGGCTTCCTGAGCGTAATCAAACTTATCGAAAGCGCTCATTACGATAAAGACCACATTTTCGTTGGTCTTTCTGATCTCACGCATTGCATCTATGCCGTTTATGCCCGGCATCTGAATATCCATTATCGCTATATCGGGTCTGAAATGTTCTGCAAGCTCGATAACGTTTCGTCCGGTTTTGGCGAAATCTATCTCAATATCGCTTCCGAATTCTTTTTCCAATATAAACTTAAGTGAATCGATGACTATCCCTTCATCATCGGCCAGCATTATCTTGTACATGCTTAAGACTCCTTCATATCAAGATAGATCGTAAAGCTTGAACCCTTGCCCTCGCCTTCGCTTTCTATGCTCATTACATCTTCGCTTCCCACAAACAGTTTAAGCCTTGCCATAACGTTGTCCATTCCTATGCCTGTGGAAGATTTCTTATCGTCCTTTTCTATCGGCTTACCACTCATGAGACTCTCTATCGTCTCTTTACTCATTCCGATGCCGTTATCTTCAACTCTTATGCAAGCGGTATTTTCTATGGAATAAACGCTTACGGTGATCTTTCCTTCGCCCATCATATCTCTGATGCCGTGATTTACACAGTTTTCGACGATAGGCTGCAATATCATACTCGGCATCTCAACGCTTAAGAGTTTTTTGTCAATGTTCTTTTCGTATTTGATATCACCCGAAAAGCGAACGTTCAAAATATATATATAGTTATCGACAAGTTCAAGTTCTTCTCCGAT
>JAILEQ010000160.1 GCA_024687305.1 Lachnospiraceae bacterium
CCGATAGCTTCCTGGTGGCCGCACTCGGCGCACTCCCAGATGTTAAGAGGAGTTCCCCAGTAACGGTTTCTTGAGATACCCCAGTCCTGGATGTTCTCAAGCCAGTTACCGAAACGTCCTTCACCGATCGTTGCGGGGATCCAGTTTACGGTCTTGTTGTTTCTTACAAGGTCGTCTCTTACGGCGGTCATCTTGATGAACCAGGATTCTCTTGCATAGTAAAGAAGGGGTGTCGAGCATCTCCAGCAGTGAGGATAGTCGTGCTCTACCTTGGGAGCCGAGAAAAGGATTCCTCTCGCATCGAGTTCTTTTAACACCTCGGGATCGCAGTTTATCGCTCCGTTGTCGATCTCGTGCTTGGTAGGTTTGCAGCGCATGCCGGCAAAGGGTGTCTCGGCTTTCATGACACCGTGCTCATCTACCATCTGTACGAAGGGAGCGTCGTATTTTCTTCCGACTCTGGCATCGTCTTCACCGAAAGCGGGGGCGATATGAACGATACCGGTACCGTCGGACATTGTTACATAGTCGTCACAGTATACAAAGAATGCCTTCTTGTGCTGTTTGTCGGCAGCATCCTTTGCGCACTGATATAAAGGCTCGTATTCCTTGTATTCAAGGTCCTTGCCCTTGTATGTTTCAAGCACTTCGTAAGCGGGAGTGCCTTCTTCTCTCTCAATGGAACCAAGAACGCTGTCAAGAAGCGCCTCAGCCATGATGTAAGTAAATCCGTCCGCTGCTTTAACGCGTGCGTAAGTCTCTTCGGGGTTTACGCAAAGAGCGATGTTGGAAGCAAGGGTCCAGGGTGTTGTCGTCCAAGCAAGGAAATAAGCGTCTTCGCCCACGATCTTGAAACGTACTACTGCGGTACGTTCTTTGAGGGTCTTATACCCTTGCGCAACCTCGTGCGATGAAAGAGGGGTTCCGCAACGAGGACAATAAGGAACGATCTTAAAGCCTTTGTACAAAAGTCCCTTATCCCAGATCTCCTTTAAAGCCCACCACTCGGACTCGATGTAGTCGTCATGATAAGTTACGTAAGGCTCATCCATATCGGCCCAGAAACCTACGGTACCTGAGAAATCCTCCCACATACCTTTATATTTCCAAACAGACTCTTTACACTTCCGAATGAAGGGATCGAGACCGTATTCTTCAATCTGCTCTTTTCCGTCGATGCCGAGAAGCTTTTCAACTTCAAGTTCTACGGGAAGTCCGTGAGTATCCCAACCGGCTTTTCTGGGAACCATGTAGCCTTTCATGGTGCGGTATCTGGGGATCATATCCTTTATTACACGTGTGAGAACATGGCCGATGTGAGGCTTTCCGTTTGCGGTCGGGGGTCCGTCATAGAAAGTGTATGTGGGACAACCTTCACGGTTTTCCATGCTCTTTTCAAAGATCTTGTTTTCGTTCCAGAACTTAAGTGTTTCTTTTTCGCGGTCTACGAAATTTAAGTTTGTGGGTACCTGTTTGTACATGTTTTACCTCCTGTTTATTATAGCGTATTGCTTGCAATACGCTCGCGCCGAGCGCGGTTGCGTAAGCAACATTTTCTATACGCGCGAGTGCGGTCTTCGCTTCGCTACGGTCGGTGCATAACAAACGTCCACAGGACGTTTTGCACCCTTGCGGAGCATTTTGCTTTATAGGTTTCCTATAAAGCAAAAAGGACCTGCCCTAAAAAGGACAAATCCGTAATAAGCTTGCAACCACCTTTTTAAGAGTACTCCCTTTCGGTTCATACGCTTCCCGCATAACGGTGGGACTCCGTCGGCGCCTACTTGATTCAGGCCGAAGCTCGGAAGTGATCTTCCCATACGGATTACTCGCATCGGGCTTGCACCGTCCCCGACTCGCTTGGCCTTTTATCCGCAAGGTACTGTCTTCGTCATTGCTTTTCGTAATTTATGAGGGTATTATATTGCCGTTATTTCGTTTCGTCAAGATAAAACGACAGTAAATATGCCGTTTGGGGCATATATCTGTCGAAAAATTATTTATCTCTTATCATCTTTTATGACTGAAATCTATTTTACGTTGTGTATGTGTTTTTCTGATGCTACAATATTTCCAATATATATATACGAGGGCAAAATGAACATCAGCGATATCGGAAAACAGATAGTATTACTTCGAACAGAAAAAGGACTTTCCCAAAAAGACCTCTCTCAAATGATACCCGTATCACAATCAACTCTTTCACGTTGGGAAAACGGAACTATTATTCCACATTTTCATCAAATAGAACGGATATGTGATGTTTTAAACGTTTCTCTCGAACAGTTGATTTCTCAAAACAAAAGTGAATATGAAGAGCTTAGAAAAAGAAACCTTAGACAGAAATGTGCTATTGTTATCTTAACTACTGTATTATTAGTCGGTGTCCTTTTTATGCTATTACCGAGATACGAGATTGTCGGTAATTCAGAAATCTACAGCAGTTCATATGGTGAAATTCTCAGAATATATGTAGAGCCTGTTTTCTTTTTCACTGAAAACAGCGCTGATGTATATTGTCGAAGAATCACTAAACGTTACAATGAAAGAAGTGATTTGACGGCAGTTGAGATTGTGTTTGTAAAAAAGCATTCATCTATTGAAACCGAAGACGACTGGATTATTTCAAACACCTATTTTTTGAAAAAAATGTCTGATTAATTAACAGTCATTCACCATTTATGTTTACTCTTCGGTTGCGTCATATTGCACCTCTTTTCTATATTTATTCCCCATCAAGCTGTCACAACAACTAAGTTTTTTGCACATATGCAAAATCTGCAAATAGAAAAAGGCTTATATGCACTTTCTGAAATTGCTTTTATTCTGCCGGATGATAATGTGTAATTATCACATGTGATCAATTTTCTTAAGAAGGGATGGTAAACATGAACAGGATAATTACGCTGCTGATGATGACCAGCATGATTTCCGGCCTACTACCAATTACGACAACAAAAGCACCTGTTGAAAAAAAAATCTGTCAAGACATCATCCTTACCGATGTGGACGCGATAAGTGTTAGAGTTATTTCTAACAGCATTTATCCAAATTCGTATAAAGTAAAAATCGAAGTCCAATATGCCGCAAATGCGACACCACCAATAACTTTCTACTATACATCGGTAATGAATGGCATAACATATGGCGGAACTTTAGACTTGGAAAGCATTAGACGACGCAATAATGTTACATACGCAGTATACAGCGGATACTTGTATCCGCTCGAATAGGTTATTTCTGTCACAGCAGGCACAGTATTTAAGGAGGATTGGATGTTTAAAAGAAGATTATTATCTATAGTTTTACTTGTAATAATGATTTTTTGTATAACTCCCAGCGAGGAGAGTCATGCCCACACACACTCATTTGTATTATATGAAAGGCATCTTGAAGACGTACGCACGAGACAATGCTTGGAAAGTACTCAATGTACAGTGACCGAATATTACTATTCTAATCGCTATAAATGTACTTCCTGTGAATATGGTTTTACTGTTAATACAGTAGAATCTCATCATTCATATAATCATTAATTATTTTCAGGGGCTCGGATGTGAGTATCTGAGCCCCTGATTAAACTGATTGTAAAGAGGTTCATATGCTTAAAAGAAATGGATTGAAGACAATTTTTATTGCATTGAATATAGCTGTTTTATCGATATCTGTTTCAGGTTGCAAAACAAAGACACCCGGGCAAACTGCATCATCATATGGTTCTTACATATATGAGCAAAAGAAATATTCTTCTGTCACCACTTCCTTAAATATGCGTGATTCTGATTTATCAGCCTTTTTTTCGGCAAATCCGGAGAAATGTATATATCTAAAAAACAGAGAAAACGCTGCCCCTGAACTTGTATCAAAGGATATAAAGACGCGCCAAGAGACGGTTCTTGCCGATAGCAGTGAAGACCTGCATATAATATCTGCCGACATGAATGATACCGGCCTGATAGCTTCTATCACGTATTCATATGATGATCCGGGGTGTGAAAAAGCTCTATTTCTCCATGTCAGTAATGATGAATTTTATACAAAGACAACAATCGACCTGACCGATCATTTTGATGGTGAACAAGTATCAACCGTAAAGATAACAGAAAAAGATATCTTTGTTTTTTCAGATAAAAAATTTCTAAAAATGGATTTTTCCGGAAATCTTCTTGGCAGATACATATATAAAAGTGATGAAGACAGACTGCGATATGTCGTAAAAGGCGACGACATCATTATGTATAGCGAAAACCGGATAAAAATAATCGACCGTGATTCTTTTGCCGAAAAATCTTCTTTTTCCATAAGTGAAAAAAGGATTTGGGCAGGCGGCGAAAAAAACCTATATTATTACACCGGTGATGGTTTGGTAATGGTTGATCCCGGACCCGACCCGGACAGATTTGTTTTTTCTTTTTCAGATACAGGTATTGATCGATCTTCCGTCGTCTATTTCAGAGATTATGACGCAGACCGGTTCCTGTTCATAATAACCACGGATGAGGGATTAGAGCTTGTGAATGTGTCCACAGATAAGGAAGCGCAGAACCAAACAGCGGATGATCCCCGAATCGACCTCACTTTGATATGTGTAAACAGATCAATGTTTCAAGGAACAGTAAATAAGTTCAACAATACCTATTCAGATTACAATGTCAATATTTTACCCGAGATAAAGCTTGAACGATACGCGATCGAATCGCTCGATCAGAACTATGATCTCCTGGAAATTCCCGGCATGTCGTTTTATGAAGACATGATTAGATCCGGATATCTCCATGAAATTGACGAATATCTGGACAACAGTACAACCATAAACAAAAGTGATTTTTTCTCCCGCATATATGAAGATCTGAGTGTTAACGGCAATATATATGCCATTCCGCGTCAGATGTATCTGACAGACCTTTGGGGACCGGAAGATGTCTTTGTAGATTTGCAAAATTGGGATATACATGAATTTTTAAAATTTATGAAAATGTATCCGGATGCTTTATCAGAAAGCAATTATCCTGATATTGCCGACATAAAATCCCGAATACTGTATGTCGCTTTATTGGGAACGGTTGATGACCTGATAGTTTCCGATAAAACCATAGACACCGAATCTCTCGCGTTCATTTTAGAAGAGATCAATTGCCTTGATATAAAAGAAAATTCCATGAATATGGAAGAAAGACTTCGAAACGGTGATGTTGTTTTATTAAAATCGGATATTCATTCAGCCGATGAACTGGCGGATGAACAATCAAAATATGAAAGAAAGCTTGTTCCGTTAGGATTCCCATCACTAAAAAAAGAAAATTCAGGTGGACTTATAGAGTATTTTAATATGATCGGCATATCATCCGGGTCAAATGATCCTATCGGAGCATGGTCTTTTCTGGAGTTCTATCTTAATCAGAATTTTTCACAGAAAAGCAAGGACGTTCCTACACGTATCGGTGATTATAATATCAGGATGTCCCGGAGCACTTTTGATGAAGAGATTATACTTAACGGTATACGATATTATCCCGTTTCGCAAAGCGAAATCGACAAAATAACAAAAGCCTACGAAAATGCTAAAAAGTATACCGCTTTAAACCGAAATATCATTGCCGTGATCGATGAGGAAACAGCATATTATTTCAGAAATGAAAAAGAACTGGATGAGACCATTGAGATTATAGAGTCAAGAGTCAATACAATGTTGAATGAATCACAGTGAACGTATCTTTCCACATAACAACGGGGGCAACGCATCGCCCCCGACTCGCTTTGCCTTTCCTCTTTAAGGTACTGTCTTCGTCGTCACTTTTAATGGATCACTTTTATTAATATGTACGAAACATTTCTGTTCCGATAACGTATTATATTGCGCAATTCTTTATTCTATCAATGGTCAAAAGCTTAAATCGCTCTGTTTTACGCCAAATTTTACGTATCAAACAAAACTCCGGCAGCTTTTCACTGCCGGAGTTTGGTGTTTATGCTTAATTGTCGATCACGTTTAAGGTTACATTAAGATTCTCAAATATCTGTGCCGCTCTTAAGAAGCCTGCCATGCCGTCACGCTCTTTGCTGAGTGCTTCGAAACCTTCCGCATATGCCACAGAACTTGTATTTACGGCATTTATTCGAAGGACATATCTCTTGCCCTTATAGGTAAATAAACAGTTCTTTGATACTCTGCTGTCTGCGAAAAGATCTTTTAAAAGATCGGGTGTGAGACAGATGTTATCGTCAAACTCGATTGTGATTTCTTTTGCACTCGAATCCGCCTTAAGCGCCGCTTCGATCAGTGCAGCCACATTTACATCTGCGATGCATGAACGCTCGGTGTATACCGGAGGCTCTTCCTTGGGCGGCTGCTCATTCCCCGGAGTTCCTTTATCTGTCTCATCATCTGTTGTTTCAGGCTCTTTAACTTCGTTGGGATCGGGTACAGTGCCGCGAACGGTAACACCGTTGACCGAATTGGCCTTTATCTCTTCAAGTGTGGTTCCTGCCGCAAAAGTAGTGACACTTCCCGTCGTATAAAGGCCGGATATATTGAGTCCCGTATCGGTTCCTTTATGATCCTGCGCTCCACCTTCTCCGATTGCTGCGCCTTCACAATAATTGTAAGTTTCCAAAGTAGTAGAACTACCACCGGCCGCATACACTGTTGCATCTTTACTTATCGTTATGACAGATCCGTTTGAATTCGTGTGGCCACCTATTCCTGCTCCGCCCCCTTCACTGAAAGCTGTTACAGTACCGCCGTTTATTGTTACCACAGCGCCATCAAATCTACTGGAACCGATGATACCGGAACCGCCGATACCGGCTCCGCCGTTGCCACCTATTGCAGTTATTGTACCGTCGTTTATCGTAATATTTCCGAATCCAAAATATCCTCCGCCTATTCCTGCTCCGTTCTCTCCTCCGGTGGCGGTTATAGTGCCGCCGTTTATCGTCACATTTGCGGGTTGAAAAAGTGCTCCGCCTATTCCTGCTGCACCTTTTCCTCCGATTGCGTTTATCGTTCCTCCGTCTATTACAATAGCCATATCGCCTCCGATTCCGGGATATATTTCTCCACCCTCTGCAAAAAGGCTTCCCGAAGTTTCGTTATCATCTTTAATTGTAAGTGTACCGCCATCTTTTTTTAGAAGTCCGGCACGTTGCGAGGAAGATTTGAGGCTGTTTGTTCCATCTAGTTCTATGATCACATTTCCGTTTCCTGTAATAGATAGCGCTGCTCTATAATCATTTCCATCTGTGATTTCTGAGGTATCCATACTTAGATTGCGCAGTATTACAATTTTGTCAGTACCGGGAACAGTTTTTAGTTCAACACTTCCGTTGAGAGTGTTGGTGCCCGTTAAAATAAGGTCTTCCGTTTCACCGGCCAGATCAATCGATAACTGACCTATCTGCGAAGACACATCTATCTCTCTTGCAAAAGTAGACAGTGGGAGACATACAAACATAAGCGCTCCCATTGCCGTTGAACATACTCGTTTTAAAACTTTTTTCTTCATACCTTTTTCTCCCTTGAAAAATTGATGTTTTGTAAATTACCCTTTCATATAAATAGATACGAGATTTGCCGGATTTCCCCCCTCACAAAAAGAAGATTGTTAAACTTAAATAAATGGGAGGGACACAATTTGTGCAATTTTAACATCTAAATGCGCCTATCTTTCCAAAATGTTGATTTGGAGTACATTTTATCTTTCTAAAATGTTGATGAATGGACATTTTTGCTTTCCAAAATGTTGATGATAGTGTAGAATGATAGCAGAACAGCAAAAAAAGTGAGGTTGCATCATGTTAAAAAGAAAGATTACCGAACAACTGAATAACTGGGTGACTGATAAGACAAAAAAATGTCTGATCGTTCAGGGTGCAAGACAAACAGGTAAAACTTTTGCCATTGAAAGATTTGCTGAAGAGCGATACGACGAATTGCTGGAGATCAACTTTAAACAAACACCGTCCGCAGTCGAATTGTTCCAAGGTGACATTACTGTAGATAATATGGTCACGGCTCTGCGGTTTCGTTTTCCCGATAAGAAGATCGAACCGAAAAGGACATTGATATTCTTTGATGAGATACAGGAATGTGAAGAAGCGATCACATCTTTAAAATTCTGGGCCACAGACGATCGATATGATGTTATCGCATCGGGTTCGCTCCTTGGAATCGATTATAAGCGTGCATCTTCGTATCCCGTCGGATATGTTGATTATATTACCATGTACGCATTGGATTTCGAAGAATTCCTTTGGGGTCTCGGTTTAAGCGAAGACATCGTGACTTCTTTGCGCTCATACCTTGAGACCAAACAAGAGATCCCGAATGCAGTACATTCGCAGATGATGCGATATTTCAGACTCTTTACGGCCATCGGCGGGATGCCCGAAGCAGTGCAGAAATATATTGATACCAAGGACTTCAGAGATGTTGATACCATCCAAAAGAATCTTCTTATGGGATATCAATATGACATAGCTCATTACGCTACAGCAGAAGAAAAAGTCAAGGCTGAGAAATGCTATCTGACCCTTGCAAAACAATTATTGGATAAAGAAAATCACAAATTCCAATACAAAGAAATTGAAAAAGGCGCCAGAGCGCAAAAATACTACTCAAGTGTTGATTGGCTGTTGCGTGCGGACATGGTCCATTTATGCAAAGTGGTAACGGATGTCAGATACGATCTTGACGACTATGCAAGAAACGATTTCTTCAGAGTGTATACCACAGACCTGTCGCTCCTGATCGCCATGAAAGATTTTTCAATAAAACAGCATATCGTTGAGAACACTCTCGCCGGAAACACCAAGGGCGGCCTGTATGAGTGTGCGATAGCTGATGCGCTTCATAAAAAGGGGTATTCCCTTTACTTTTACAAAAATGAAACCACAAAAAGAGAATTGGATTTCATCTTCCAAAAAAACGGAAAAGTTATTCCTGTTGAGGTTAAAAGCGGAAATTCCAAAGCCATTTCGCTAAGTGCAATAATGCAAAAAGAAAAAGACATTCCTTACGCCTACAAATTTATCGATGGAAACATCGGCACAAACGAAGACAGGATAATCACATTACCTCTATACATGGCTTCATTCATTTAATATCGATTCATGTAAAATAGAACCGATGATGGCTCATAATGAAAACTCCGGCAGCTTTTCACTGTCGGAGTTT
>JAILEQ010000050.1 GCA_024687305.1 Lachnospiraceae bacterium
GATATCATCGGTGTCATCTAAAGTCATTTCGCGAAGATAAACCTTTAAGCCTCTTCTTAATATCATATTGTTCTCTTTTCTTTCTGCGGGACCAAGTTCGGCGATGAGTACCGCCAGGAACATTATACCGCAACCGATCAATTCACGGACAGACAGTATCTCTCTTAAAATGATCGCACCAAATATAACAGAAAATACCGATTCAAGACTCATGAGTATCGACGCAACTGCGGGTCTTACTTTCTTTTGAGCCACCATCTGCAGCGTATATGCCACACCGCACGAAAAAACTCCTGCGTATCCGATCGGTATCCAGGCAGATAAAACGTCGCTTATCGCAGGATGTTCCCATATCATGAAACCCGTACCAAGAAGGGCGCTGGTCAGAAATTCAATGAAAGCAAGTTTTATGCAGTCAACTTCTCCGGCGAAACGGTCGATCGCGAGTATCTGAAAAGAAAACAGTACTGCGCATGCAAAAAGGTATATATCACCTTTTGAAAGAGTAAGTTCCGAAGCATCCTTTATGCACAGGAAGTAAAGACCCACAAGTGCGAGCGCTACCGAAAACCATATGAGTTTACCGGGCTTTTTCTTTAGAGCCAGCGAAAAGACCGGTACAAGTACGACGTAGAATGCGGTGATGAATCCGGCTTTTCCCGCGGACGTTGTAACAATCCCTAACTGCTGCACGCTGCTTGCAAGAAAAAGGAATATACCGCATATCACACCACCTATCAGGAGGCGTTTATCGGTAAAACTCGTTTCTTTTTCCCGGGACTTAAAGTCCTTAATAACAATAACAGGGAGTAATGCAATTACTCCCAGATAATAACGTGCCGTATTGAAGGTGAACGGACCTACATAGTCCATCCCCGCGCTTTGTGCCACAAATGCCGCTCCCCAGATGATAGCCGTGATAAGGAGCAGCAGGCTGTATTTATATTTCATAATCTTCCATTTCCGCATCGCTTACGGGAGCATAACCATCTTCGATTATCGCTACCATATGCTTAAGTATATCGGGATCGAACTGAGTTCCGGCGTTACGCTTTAACTCGTCGAGAATAAAGTCGTAAGAAAGTGAGTTACGATAGCATCTCTTGCTCGACATAGCGTCGTAAGAATCGGCTACGCAGATGATACGTCCTTCAAGCGGAATCTCATCGCCTTTAAGATGTTCATTGTAACCTTTTCCGTCGTAACGTTCGTGGTGGTACTTGATACCGTTTACTACACCGGGTATCGAAGAAAAGTCTTTCATGATCGAAGCACCCATCGCGGGATGACGCTTGATGATCTCAAACTCTTCGTCGCTGAGACGACCGGGCTTTGTAAGGATGCTGGCGGGAATGCCGACCTTACCTATGTCATGAAGAAGGCCTATGTAATATATTCTCTCCTGATCGTGCTCATCCATTCCCATTCTTTCCGCGATCATCTTTGAGTAGATCGCTACACGGACAGAATGACCTTTCGTATATTCGTCCTTCGTATCGATGATGTTTGCTATCGTACGAAGCGATTCGCTAACGAGATTTTTGTATGCGGCGTGTGTCTTTGTATAGTTTTCCATCTTAATGCGGACATATTCCGAAAAGATGAATACCACGAATGCGGCCGACAAAAGAACAAGGAATATCCAGAAAGCGGGATAGCTCTTTAAAGCTCGGCTCTCATAGTAGTCCAGCGTTATTTCGTTCATTTCACAAACATTGGGAGAATACATCACAAGTCCGAAAGACTTGCGAGCGCCCGAAGGAACGAATTCATTGAATTCGGCAGGCTTATACATAAGCTTGTCGCCGCCGAGTGAAAAGAAACCTGCCCATGATGTGTCAATGGTACAACCTTCTTCAACAACAATAGTAACATTCCAATTGCGGATGGCGTGATTGGAATTGTTAACGAGTTCGATCTCGTACTGATTTCCGACTTTTTCCCCGTCCTGCCATTCTCCGCGCGCCGTCGCTATGACATAGATCTCTTCATTTTCAGTGCTGTCGATTGACCAGTCAAAAGAAAGAGATCTCTGTATTTTATCTGATTTTTTTGCATACTGAACGGTAATGATCAGTCCTGCAATCGAAATTAACGCAATGATCAGCAATATCAATCGATTGCGGTAATTTGCATAGTTTGCGCCCTTATGCTTCACTGTCTGACCCTCTTTTAGAAAAAGATTTTTCCAAAAACCGACTCCCCCTAAGAATCTGTTTATTCTCTAAACAAGACAGTTTTGTTAATTATCACACAATTTCGGAAAATAATCAAGGAAAACCCGTAGTTATGTAAAATAAATCGCAATCAATCAACGCCTCTGATCGATACGTTTTTTATCGTTTTCTTAAGTATAGCAACAAAGGTTTCAAGTTCCTCTTTGGTGTACGAAGAAAACCTCCTCTCAATCACCCTTTCCGAATCGATATAGCCCTGCAAAAAGTATTGTTTTGCCCCCGAAAGAAGTTCACCTATCTTTTCGAATGTTTCTTTACTGTGAAGTTCCTTTACAACGGTTGTCCGAAACTCATAATCGATCGGACCGTTCTTTAAAAGGTCTATGCTCTCTTTGATAAGCGATGTATCGAGTTTTACACCTGCCACCGTATGGTAATCATCCAAAGATGATTTTATATCCATCGCCACATAGTCCAGAAGGCCGTTTCCCATAAGTCTTTTTAACACTTCCGGCCTGTATCCGTTTGAGTCCAGTTTAACCATCACTCCAAGCTCTTTTAACCGCTTTATAAAGTCCTCAAGATCTGCCTGCAAAGTGGGTTCTCCACCGGTTATACACACACCTTCAATGATGCCTTTTCGCTTCTTTATATGGTCAAATACGACCTCTTCACTTATCAACGGTTGCGACATCGGATTGAGCACAAGATCGGCGTTCTGACAGTAAGGACATCGCATATTGCAACCTCCGGTAAAAACGGTCGAAGCAAGATGACCCGGGAAATCTAAAAGTGTTGTTTTGTTAAAACCGTGTATCTGCATATGATTAAGCCTCTTAAAAGTTTACATTCAAAGGGAAATCCCTTATTATGATTATACCACTTTTTCGGAGCAGATAATGAAAAGAGAATTGACCGAAGACGAAAAATACATGAAGGAAGCCCTGAAGGAAGCCATGAAGGGCTATAAGATCGGTGAAGTTCCGATCGGTTGTGTCATAGTGTACGAAGGAAAGATAATCGGTCGAGGTTACAACAGACGAAAGACCGACAAGTCCACTCTTTCACACGCCGAGATCACGGCCATAAAAAAGGCTTCAAAGTATATCGGCGACTGGAGGCTTGAAGGCTGTACACTCTACGTTACTCTCGAACCGTGTCAGATGTGCTCGGGAGCTATCGTTCAGGCCCGCATCGACCGCGTAGTCATGGGTTGTATGAACCCCAAGGCCGGCTGTGGCGGATCGCTTCTAAACATCCTTCAAATGGATTGCTTTAACCATCAGGTCGAAGTCACGAGAGGAGTTCTGGAAGAAGAATGCTCCGATATACTCGTCAAATTCTTTAAAGAGCTGAGAGTAAGAGTTAAAAAAGAACGTGAAGAGGCAAAAGAAAACGCCGATGATATCGACGTTTGACATTTAACCTTTTTCTTTGTATCATTGATAACGCCGTGTTGAATTTACACGGCCCGCATATCTTATTTGGTCTCGCGCAATGGGAATCCACGAACCGTGTCAGGTCGGGAACGAAGCAGCACTAAGAGGAATTTCCCATGTGACGCGGGGGTTCCGGGGTCTTAACTACTTTCGGATTATTTATTATAAAAGTGTTTTCCGTGGACATCGGAGCAATCGACTTATATTCGCTGGTGATGTAAGCTACGGTTGACATGTATGTTTTAGGAGGAGATTATGCAGTATTTTATAACCGGCGGAGCGGGATTTATCGGCTCCAACATGGCGGACAGGCTTCTTAAGGACGGACACAAAGTTACGGTATATGACAAGTTTGTTACGGGACACAGGGAATTTCTGGAGGAGGCTTTAAAAAGCAGTGATTTTACTCTGATCGAAGGGGACTGCGCGGACGAAGACAAGATGGCAGAGGCTATGAAGGGCAGTGATATGGTGTTCCATTTTGCCGCGAATGCCGATGTACGAAGGGGTCTGGAGCATCCCATGAAGGATCTGGAGCAGAATACGAATAATACTTTTCATGTATTGGAGGCCATGAGGAAGGCAGGGGTCGGCAGGATCGGTTTCTCGTCCACAGGCTCTGTATATGGGGAAGCGGAAGTGATCCCTACTCCGGAAAACGCACCGTTTCCGGTGCAGACATCGCTTTACGGAGCATCAAAGCTGGCGGGAGAAGGACTTATAGCAGCATATTGTGAGGGCTATGGCTTTACCGGGTATATATTCAGGTTTGTATCCATCCTCGGAGAGAGATATCCTCACGGCCATGTATACGATTTCTGCAAGGCTCTCGGAAGGGATCCCGAAAATCTGCATATTCTGGGAGACGGGCATCAGAAAAAATCTTATCTTTACGTGGGTGACTGCATAAATGCGATATTAACTGTCGTGGATAAATGCTCGGATAAGGTAAATATCTATAATCTGGGAACCGACGAATACTGTGAAGTCAATGATTCGGCTTCCTGGATAGCTTCCGAGCTCGGAGTTTCGCCAAAATTCACATACAGCGGAGGGAACAAGGGCTGGATAGGTGATAATCCCTTTATATATCTCGATACAAAAAAGATAAGGTCGTTGGGCTGGATTCCTGAGCTGACCATTGAGCAGGCGGTCAGAAGGACCGTTCGATACATTCAGAAAAATCCCTGGCTTCTGGAAGACGGTAAGTAATATGCAGCTTGTGGTATTGATGGGCGGCCTGGGCACGAGGCTCGGAGAGCTTACGAAGACACATCCTAAGTCCATGATGGAAGTGGAGGGGCTTCCATTTTTCGATTATGAGCTCTTTCTGCTGAAAAGGGCAGGTTTTAAGGATTTTCTGTTTCTGACGGGTTATGAGAGCGACGAGATAGAGGATTATTACGGGGACGGGTCAAAGGCCGGAGTCAGCATCAAATACTGTCGGGACGGAGAGAAGCTCCTGGGGACCGGAGGAGCCGTCAGGCGGGCGTATCAATATCTGGAAGACGAGTTTATGCTGATTTACGGGGATTCCTTTATGGATATTGATTACGGGGAGACCCTGTACCGCTATGAGCAGGCAAAAAAACGCGGAGCAACCTGCCTGATGACGGTAATGAAAAATGCAGGAAGGTTCGATAAGAGCAACTGCATAGTGAGAAACGGAAAACTCGTTCTTTATGATAAAAAGAGCAATTCTCCCGATATGGATCATATCGATTATGGGATCAGTATATATCAAAAAGCCCTGTTTTCGGATGTACCGGAAGGAAGGGCTTTTGATATAGCCGATATACAGTTGGAGGAATCGGTTAAAGGAACCTGTGCCGTTCATATCGTCAACAACAGGTTTTACGAGATAGGCAGGCCGGAATCCCTTGAAGAATTCAGGAAATACATTAAACGCCGGTTTTATGAGGCTCATCCTGCTGTATTTCTGGACAGAGACGGGGTTATAAACGAGATAGTCTATAACGAAGATACAGAACAGCTGGATTCGCCCATGAGATACGAAGAATTCAAATATCTGCCCTTTGCCGAGGAGGCGCTGGATCTGATAAGCCGTAAGGGATATTATATCTTTGTGGTGACAAACCAGCCCGCCGCTGCCAAGGGAAAGACTTCGCTTGAGGCACTCTACGATATAAACACGTCCTTTGTAAGCGATCTGGCCGGATCCGGTATTATCATAAATGACGTTTTTATGTGTCCCCATCATCCCGAGGGAAGCCCGGGAGGAGACAGGACGCTTATCCGTAAATGCGACTGCCGCAAACCGGGAACAGGTCTGATAGAAAAAGGCCGGGAAGCTTATAACATAGACTGGGATAAGAGTTATATGACGGGTGATTCGTATACGGATATCCTGGCGGGTCAGAAGGCCGGATTAAAGACGGCCTTTATCGGAGATCTGAAATGTGATGTCTGCGCCCGGCTAAAATATAATAAACCCGATGGTATTTATAAAAGCCTTATGGCGTTTGCAAGAGAATTGCCGGATATAGACGGGGATGTATACGAAGATTTCTGAAAATGGAGGAATAGTGTGAAAAATGATTTTGAAAAGCACAAAATGAGCATAAATGCTTCATTTTGGCAAATCATTTTTCACACCGCTATTTGTGCCGAGCCCAAATAGCCTTATCGCATTGGCGAATTTGACATTCGCCTCGCGTGCCTCGCACAAAGTGCTCGGCATGGAGGATTA
>JAILEQ010000078.1 GCA_024687305.1 Lachnospiraceae bacterium
AGTCTCGCTGGCCAACTCTTTTATAGGGATCTATCACATCTTCTGCATGGGCCTCGGAATGGGAGCCTCCGTGCTGGTTTCAAGATATTACAGTATGAAGAAAAGTGGCGATGAACCGGAAAACGCCGACAGAGCGTTAAAGCAGACGGTGTGCCTCATGCTAAGGCTTGCGATATGTCTTGCTTTGCTGTTTGCCGTGGCAACGGCGCTGTTTCCCGAATATATCATGAGAACGTATACGCCCGAGCTGCCTTTGATCGAACGAGGATCCGAGTATTTCAGATGGTCGGTGGCATCGTATTTCTTTCTTGGTGTTTCACTGACGTCTACGATCGCCTTAAGAAGCGTACGAGAAGTTAGATATCCGCTATTTGTATCCATCGGAGCCTTCTTCGTTAACCTCGGTGCAAACTACACCTTTATCTTAGGTAAATTCGGCGCACCCAGAATGGAAGTGGCCGGAGCGGCTCTCGGAACCCTGATCGCCAGAACTTTTGAGGCGGTCATGATAATGTCATACCTTTTGTTCTTCGATAAAGAGATCGGTTTCAGAGTCAAGCATTTCCTCATGAAAACCAAATCTCTTATCTCAGAGTATATCCGCATTTGCATACCTGTCCTTATAAGCGACGGCATACTTGCCATCGGCACAAATGCGGTTTCAATGATAAACGGACGTCTCGGAGCGACATTTGTGGCAGCCAATGCGGTAACGGCCGTAACACAGCAGCTTTCCACGGTCGTTGTGCAGGGTGTCAGCCAGGCGGGCGCTATCGTGACCGGCCAGACGCTCGGTACGGGGGACAAAGAAAAAACCATGCGACAAGGCTACCTTTTCTTTGGACTTGGGCTTGCTCTCGGACTTGTCTCAGCAGTGTTCATTACACTCACCAAAAATCCGATCATCGCTTTTTATGCCGGAAAAGATGCTTCCAGCGGAATCAGCCCCGAAGCTGTGGCAATAGCAAACCAGCTTATGCTTGCAATAAGCTTTATCATAATTTTCCAGGCCACAAACTCCATCATGACAAAGGGCGTGCTTCGAGGCGGCGGAGATACGAAGATGTTAATGCTCACGGACAACATCTTTTTGTGGGCAGTCTCAATACCTCTTGGTATTCTTGCGGGGTTTGTTTTTCATCTTCCCGCATTCTGGATATATGTATGTCTTAAATCCGATCAGATCATCAAGACATTCTGGAGCCTGATGAGGCTCCGCGGGGGTAAATGGATAAAGAAAATATCTACAGGAAAAACGGAGGGTTAACAAATGGCAAAAGACGCTAAGATCACGGTTCATCCCGCCTTTGAAGTGGGCGAAATATCAAACAGACTTTTTTCGGCATTTATGGAGCCTATCGGTACCATCGTGAACGGAACGATGTTCAATCCCAAGCATCCCACTGCCGATGAGCAGGGTTTCAGAACAGACTTCATTAACGCTCTTAAGGACACGCATCTTCCCGCGGTCAGAATGCCCGGAGGAAATTTCGTATCATGCTGGCAGTGGAAAGATTCGATCGGACCCATGGCAGAAAGAAAAGTTCACTTAGACCTTGCATGGCATCAGTATATTACCAACGAAGTGGGCCACGATGAGTATCTTCAGTGGGCAGAAAAGGTTAACACAGAGCCTCTTTACACCATCAATATGGGCACCGGAACTATGCAGGATGCAATGGATCTGGTGGAATACACAAATCACCCCGGCGGAACATACTGGTCGGATCTTCGTAAAAAGTACGGTCATGAAAATCCTTACAACGTAAAAATGTGGTATCTGGGAAACGAAATGGACGGCCCGTGGCAGCTCGGCTCATGGGATAAGAATCCCGATGGCTACGGCTGCAAGGTGCTTGAGACTTCCAAAGCCATCAAGTGGATAGACGAGACCATCGAAACCGCAGTATGCGGCTCTTCGGCTCCTTTCATGGAAGGATTCCCCACATGGGATCAGACTGCACTCGACAAATGCTACGATGTAGTTGACTATGTGTCCGTTCATCATTATCACAGCGCACCTCCCGGAGATATCAAGGCTCTTCTGGGCGGCTCGCTTTACTACGAAGATTTCATCAACACCGAAGCAGCAATGATCGATTATGTTCAGTCAAAACACAGATCTCCCAAGAAAGTCATGATCTCCTTTGACGAATACGGTGCAATGGTGCGTCCTTTGCAGCCCTTAAATCCCGGATACGGACGATACAACATGGCAAGAAACCACTATCGTTTCGATCCCGAAAGAAAGTACATACTTCACGATCCCGACAACATGCCTGACAGACAGTTCCCGGGCGGAGACATGCTCCACGCTCTGTCGATGGCCTCTATACAGCTTGCTTTACTTCGCCATGCGGACAGAGTCAAGATCGGATGCATGACAGGAGGCCTTGCGGCACTTGCCGCTTCAAACCACGATCACATCTGGAAGTCGGCTTCACACTATGCTTACATGCAGCTTATGCACTATGCAAAGGGAGTTTCACTTGAAACAAAGGTAGACAGTGAGACTTACGATATGCCCGGTTACGCCATTGAAGACACTTCGCAGTATACGGGCAAGGAAGGCGTTAAGTTTATCGATTCTGCGAGCGCATGGGACAAAGAAAACAACCGCCTCACAATTTTTGCGATCAACAGAAATGAAGATTCGGATTACCCCCTTACCATCGATATCAAAGGTTTTGAAGGCTACAAGCCCATAAAAGCGTTCAAGATGCGTTCAAACGATTGGGAACTTAAGAATTCCTACGAAAACGAGACGCTTATAGCACCCGTCGAAGAAACAAACTATTCATTTGAAAACGGCGAATTCAAACTGCATATCGAACCGCTTTCTTGGAATGTATATGTATTCGAAGCATAAGGGGGAATCACAGTGAGTTCCGAAAAGAAGGAACCCACTGTTACCAATACATCTACGAGTATATCTACAATATACTTGCCGAAGTTTTTAAATACCGGCAAGCACCTCCATAAACAAAACCACGGCTCGCACAGCCGTGGTTTTGTTTTGTATTGCAGTCAAGATTAACGAAAATATATGTGTTACTGATGTTTTTCGAAATAATCGCGTATTCTTTCTTCGTTTTCCGAAAAAACACTGTTTTCGGTCGACTGCGTATATATCAAAGAATACTCACTGACCTGATTAAACCCGATGATATATGTGTTTCCCGTTTCTATCTTTTCTTTCTTTATTACCAATAATACTGTTCCGTCTTCCTCGTCAGTTATAAGATTATCGCCCTTGTACAAATCATCTACGACACATTTATAAGTATCGCCATTGTGCGTTATTCCTTCATTAATGACTCCCAACACTTTTACATCGCCTACAAAATCGGATTTTTTGAACAATTCATCTATCTCATCATCGTAGGTGCCTTCTCCTTCGCCCTCTTCACTTTGAGCTAAAGGTTTATATACTGAACAGATATATTCTTTCACAGAAAATCCATCCGGTATATTGATATCCTTTGAATATATTGTATACTTTTCGTCTGTTTCATCCAAGAGCAGATCCGCATTCAACATATACCTGTCATGATCAAATAAAGGCGATTTGTAACATTCCATTATAAGAATATATTTATTTCCTTTTTCATATATTTCTTCTTCCGGTTTAAAAGAATAGTCTATTCCACTTACAAAAGCAGTACCTATATTAGATTATAGGTATACTTCGGACTCTTCTACCGATCCATATAGGCATTCTAGGACCTTAAATTTATGTTCTACATAATCATCATGAGAGGCAGTTTCCTCATACTCACCTAACACGCAACTGTTACTACGAAGTATCGATTCTTCCAAAGACAGATATTCAACTTCATATTCCACGTCTTTCTCTTCAATGACAGTTTTTTCGGCGCATCCACATAACGATGCAAAAACAAGCAACATAATAAGAGTAATTATTCTTTTCATATATCCCCCTTAATATACTTGTGATAAATGGTTTTTTTCATTTGTTGTTAAAGTAGTAATACTTGAACCATATGCATACATTATGTCTGAAGAATTGCCCGAATGACCTGACCACCCCAGAGCGTGACCCATTTCATGTGTACATGTCTCTTTATATTCATTTGAAGAATGATTCTTATCGACAATACATCCTTCAACGGCAGAGATAAGAACACCTGTTTTTGAAGTATTTCCGTATGTCCATGTTCCCTCCGTTGACAAAGATGTTATCTCTGTTACTCCATTATACGAGGATGGGAAAAAAATCTTCCGTAAGCCTGTATTTCTTCCATCCGAGTATTTCTGCCAACTGTTCCTGGGTAAGGTTTTTCTCTTTTCTTAATTCTTTTAGGAAATTACCTGTTTTTACCTGATCCATGCAGGTCCCTCCTTTCACCGACAGAATAATTTTTTCCCTCCGTTTAACACGACACCAAGCGAGAAATGCCGTGTTTTGCAGGTAGACAGTTGTGTCTTATTGAATGTATAAGTGAATTTTACAGCGGCTTTACGAATATGTCATCTACGTAAATGTCGCCCTTCGAATCGGTCTCAAGATATATGTTTGCGGTTTTAAGTTCCGAAGGAAGCTCGACCTCGGCCCTGACTTCGGTCCAGTCGTTTTGCAAAGACTTTTCGGTACAAAGAACACGCGGCGTCTTCCCGTCGAGTCCGATGCAGATCTCGGGATCGGCTGTTCTGACAAAGGCGGTGAAGAGCACTTTCATGCCGATATAAGGCGTAATGTCGAATTTGACGGTGGCATCCTTTTCAGCACGTGTAACGAGCAGGCTCTTTTTGCCACTGTGAGAATGAGCGTCGGTGACCGTGAGCATCGGAAGATGTCCCATACCTCTTACGGAAGCGATGTTTGTTTCTTCTTCGAAGCCTTCCTCAAGTCCTATGAGCGAAATGTGAAGGTTGTCTATGAATATGGGACTCTGTACGCCTTCTTTGGCTTCTTTTGTGGAAAAACACAAAGAAAGCGACATGTATTTCCGGGTAACTTTATAGGTTGTCTCGAAATCGGTCCATTCATCGGGCTTAACGTCTATGACGGCGATATCACCGTTCGGCTCGTCAAGCGCTTCGTTTATCTTTATCGCGAGAGCGGTCGTTTTGGCAACACCGCTTATCTTTATCGTCTGACCGATAAAATCGGAAATGTCAAAGCATATGCCGCCCCAATCGCTGAAGCGTTTGGTCGCTGCGAGTGAAAGATGACCGGTCTTATATACTTCGCCGGATACTTCAACTTCGCCGAAGCCTCTGTATTTAACGCCGATGCTTTCAAGATCGACGGGAGAACCGTCCTTGTTTTCAAACATATAATCTCTGTCTGAAAGGTCAACTTTGATATCAAGCGGCTCACCGAGGCTTTCGCCCGTAATTACGCTTGCGAGTGCATCAAACGACTTTTTCTCCGAGAGATCTTTTCTGAAAAGGAGCGGATTGGCACCGCGAATCCATGAGTTGTCATCGGTAAGTCCCCAAAGAGTGACGCTTGTAAGATTAACGCCCGCTTCCTTGGCTTCCTTAAAGCCCTTGAACAGTTTTTGATAGAAAACAGCCTGATAATACTCGGCGTTCGCGTTTGTGCACGTGCACTTTACATCAAGCTCGGTCACATGTACTTCGGAAACGAGCGAAGCGTATTCTTTCAGCGCTTCGATGTATTCGTCCGCATCGTTGTTGTCACTTAAATGACCCTGCATTCCTATACCGTCGATAAGTCCCTCGCCGATAATGCTCCCGTGTCCGTGGCCCTCACGCTTAAGTGCGGCGATGATGGCGGCCTTTTTTTCTTTTTGCCACTCGTTGTAATCGTTGTAAAAGAACGCGGGACGGATGGCTTTAAGCGCTTCTATGTCCGAAGGGTCAATGCCGTACTCGGCCGCATATTTAACGCACAGTTCCTCTCTTGCGTCATATGCATAGCGAAATGCGAAGTATATGAAATCGTCACCGATTATCCGGTACCAGTATGAGTTTCGAAGGCCGGTCTCGGTCTCGTCGTTAAGTTCGATGGCTTCGTTCACGACGTCCCATGCGTAGATGGTGCGCGCAAAGCCGTTTGCATACATATATTCAAGGAGCGAATAGATGTAGCTTTGCATTCTCTTAAGCAAAGTTTCCCTGTCCGTAAAGCAGACGGGATCGAGCTTTTCGAAATATTTAAGCATCGGACGCTCTTTTAAAAGTTCGGGATCGGTAGGTATGGTGACGGGTTTGTATTGTTTACAGAATACTTCGTTGGGACACTGACTGTGCCACACCATCACGTGACCTCGCACCGACATGCCGTTTTCCTTGGCAAAATCGAGCATATGGTGTGCCCGGTCGTTTATCTCAAAAGGCACATATTCTTCGGTCGCATCGGGCGATGAAAAGCCCATATTGTAGGCGGGCTTAAGCTCGTTGGCAAACGTCATGGAATTAAAGTGCTTAAGCATAAGCGCTTCTTTGGCGGGATTGCCGATCTCATGATTGGTGAAATTACCGTTTATCTTTTCGCAGGCAACACCTATCTTAAACAGATCTTTGTACAGTTCCTTTAATATTTTTGCCATAGTCTCCTCGTTTCTTAAAAAGTGCGTAAAACATCATAAATATTCATGTTCAGAGTAAACTAAATCCATTCATTTTTCTAATCATCAATGCTATACTTATCATCAGATGTTGCTATAAAGTCGGTGATGGAGCAAAGACCTGACTAATGTATTACGGAGGGTATCATGTTAGATAAATTAAAAGAGCAGATAAATACTGTATTTGTGGGCAAAGAAAACGTTGTTGACGATGTTCTGATCTGCCTTTTGGCGGGCGGACACGTATTGCTCGAAGATGTCCCGGGTGTCGGAAAAACCACGCTGGCAAAGGTTTTGGCGCGTCTTATCGGCGCTGATTTCGGACGCATCCAGTTCACTCCCGATACATTGCCTTCCGATGTTACGGGTACGAGCGTTTACAACGCAAAGACCGGTGATTTCGAATACCGCGAAGGTGCTATCATGCACAATTTCATACTCGCCGACGAGATCAACAGAACCACTCCCAAGACTCAGTCGAGCATGCTCGAAGCCATGGCCGAAGGGCAGGTGAGCGTTGACGGGATCATACGTAAACTTCCCGATCTTTTCATGGTGATAGCCACACAGAACCCCATCGAGTTTCTGGGCACCTATCCGCTTCCCGAAGCGTCTCTCGACAGATTCATGATGCGCCTTTCGATCGGATATCCCGAAAAGGAATCGGAGGTCAGACTTACAAAAAACATACTCGAAAATCAAAATGTCGACGAGATAACACCGATCTTGACGACGGACGATATGATCAGACTAAAAAGCGAAGTCGCAAAGGTTCATGTAAGCGACGCCGTACTCGGCTACATAAGGGATATTTCGGATCTTACAAGAAAAGAAGAAAACTTCGTAATGGGAGTAAGTCCGAGAGCCACGATATTCATGGCCAAAGCCGCTCAGGCCAGGGCATATATGCTAAACAGGGATTTCGTTAAGCCCGACGATGTAAAGGCAATAGTTGTAAACACTCTGCATCATCGTGTGGCGCTCACATCCGAGGCCAAAATAAGACGCGAGGATACGGACAGCATATTAAGAGGCCTCATGCTTAAAGCGAAGGTTCCCATCGAATAACCTTAAACAGGGTATGTCTTTTTCTTTTGACCGAGGTGCCTTATATGTTACGAAACAGACTGATATTGGCCGCTCTGTGGATATTTTCCCTTGTGGGGATAAGCTTTTACGGCGGCCCTTTGACATACGGCTTTTTTGCGGTGATGACGATCCTTCCGATCGTTTTACTGTTATACCTTCTTCTTGTGCTGGCGCGATTTAAGATATATCAGCATCTGGAATCGCGTGAGATCGTGAGCAACCACAAGATCCCATTCTATTTCACGCTTCAAAACGAGGACCTGTTCGCCTTTAGCGCGGTCAGGGTCACTTTCTATTCCGATTTTTCCGTTATCGACGGGCTGAGCGACGACAACGAATACGAACTTTTACCCAAAGACAAGATCAAAAAAGAAACGGGACTCATCTGCAAATACAGAGGTGAGTACAACGTCGGCATCAGATCCGTCACTCTTCGGGATTTCCTTTGCATCTTCAAGATCACTTACAAAAACAAAGAAGCATTGAGAGTCAGGGTCGTTCCGGACATAATAACGCTTTCGGGACTTAAGAGCATAGATGTTGAGTCGGTTTCAGCCCGCGACAGCCTTGCCAATCCGGCCTATCCCGACGCAAGCGTCAGAGACTATATCACGGGAGATGACACAAGGCGGATAAACTGGAAGCAGAGTGCAAAAACCGGACACCTTATGGTCAAAAACTACATTGGGGAAGAAAGAAACGGCGTCGGACTCATAATCGATCCTTACAGAATATCCGACAAAGATACCGAATATCTTCCGATCGAGAACAGGATACTGGAGACCGCCATCGCCCTCTGTAAACTTTTGGAGAGCAAACGTATTCCTGTTTCCGTGTACAGATATGCCTCGGGGGTGAAAGAAACCTCCGTCGACAGCCCGGAGAGTTTTAACGACTTTTACAGACTTGCATCGGATTTTTCTTTTGAAATGGATGCCGAGAGGGTCGAAATGTACGATGCGCTTTCTTTGTGCAAGAGTATATCCGAAAAGAAAACGGTGTTTATAGTGACTGCAGACGTAAACGAGAGCGTGCTGATGTTTTCGAAAAGCCTCAATCAAAACGATATTCAGGCGATCGTCTACAGCGTAGGCGACGAAACAGCCGACGAAACACCGGTAAGCCCGTACATTCATACTAAGATCATACCCGTTCCCACAACGAAAAGTCTTGTTGAAGTGATCTGATAGGAAAGACAGGAGTAAAGATGATCGAGTTTATTTATGACATGCTTTATATTGCTCCTCTTTCATTGACCGCCATGCTTTATTGGTGCGGTCTTTTCGGCGTGGAAGAACCCACCTTTTTGATGTATATGGCGGTTTTGGTACCTGTCTTTGTTCTGGATCTTCTGGTTCATTTGAAAGCCAGAGAGAGAATGCTCGTCCTTGGTATCACAGGCGCCGTATTTGTAAGCGTCTCCTTTGTCGTTTCGCGGTTTTGGGAGGATTTTTACCTGTCGGATCATCCGTGGATAATCCCTCTTTTGATCATTTCCGTATTGTCGTTTTTAATAGGTTTCGCTGCCGCAAATCTGACTGTATTCAGGATCGTTGTTTCACTTTCTGTGATCGTTATGCTGATCCTTTCGCTCGAAGTGATCGAATATCCGGCGAAAAAGGGTGTTTTCGCGGCATTTTTCTTTGTACTGGTATGTCTTTCGACCGAAGTCCACATACGTTGGAAGAGGTTCGGTGATACCAATACAAAAAAGCATCTCGTTTTCACTTCTTTGTTTATTTTTGCGATCGTTTTTACGGCTTCAAGATTTAATGCGCCCGACAAGCCTTATGACTGGCGTCTGTTCAAGGCGATCTGGTCACAGGTGAGCGAGACCGTCGGCAGATTAAAGTTTAGTATCGGGCCCGGAAACGATATGTACATCGGTTTCTCCGATTCGGGGGAAATAGGTTCTGATATCGAAAAGAGCGATCATCCCAAGCCGGTACTTGAGGTAAATGTGTTATCGGATATCAATGTTCCCGTTAATTTCACCGGAAACATGTACGATTCCTTTGACGGGCATGCATGGACCGAGCAAAAGGATCCTATTGCGAACATGCGCAGGATGGATGCGCTCGAATGCCTGTTTTCGGCCAAATCCGGATCGGAAGATTATCGTGATGTGATAAGAGATGCGGCGGTAAATGTAAAGTATGTCAATGCAAAGACCAGATACCTCTTTGTCCCTTCCAAACTCACCGATTATTCATTTCTGTCCTCTAATACCGGAATAACCGAAACAAGCGGCGTTTTGACGTTTGACAAACACAATCCGTACAGACTTGAAGTAAAAGAACAGTTTTACAAGCTTAACACCGACAGTCCCGCTTTTTATGAATATATGAGCACAGATTCCGTAAATACGGATGAAGCGTGGAAAAGTTCTTTAAGGACGGTGGGGCTTGGTAAACTTTCCGATCAATTCGGTTACGATCAATACCTTGAATATCGTGAAAGCGTGAAAGAAAAATACTGCGAAGACATAACGCTTTCTTCGGAACTTAAAAGTAAACTTGCCGTTCTCTACGACGGTGCTCGATCGGATTATGAAAAGTTAAAAAGGCTCGAACAGGCGCTAAACGGCATGAAATACACAACCGATACCGAGCCTGTTCCCGAAAGTGTAACAAACGCAAGCGAGTTCCTGGATTATTTTCTGCTTGAGGAAAAGGAAGGTTACTGTACGCATTTCGCAACCGCGTTCGTGCTGCTTGCAAGAGCGGAAGGACTGCCCGCACGATATGCCGCAGGCTACAGGATAAATATTGAAAAATCCGGAACCTATACGGTTACATCAAATATGGCTCACGCGTGGCCCGAAGTTTATTTTGAAGGCAAAGGCTGGATCCCTTTTGAGCCCACGCCCGGCTTCTATACGGAAATATCGTGGACAACGGTAGCAAACAAGATCATTAAAATAGAACCCGACAAGCCAGGAGATGTCTTTAGCGAACCCGAAGTGACAATAGGTGACGAAGAAACCGATACCGCCGACGAAAAGCTGCATATAAGCATCAATCCTTTAGTCATCATTATCCCGTTTGGCGCGATATTGTTTGTTATAGCGATATACACGCTCATATTAAGGACGGTCTCAAGGCGTAAATACGTTAAGATGTCTGTATCGCATCAGGCAAAAGCAGTTGCAAAAGATATATTTTCACTCCTGTCCATTCAGGGATTTAAGCGCAAAGAAAGCGAAACGCTCAAAGAATTCGCCGACAGGATAAGCGATGAGGTCGGTGAAGAAGTATACGGTTTTACCGAAACATACGAGCTGGTGCTCTATTCGGAAAAACAGAGTAAAAATCCCGAAATATTGCCTATACTCGTGTTCAGAGAAAAGGTGCTGGAACGTTTAAAACAAAGAAGTTATTTGAGATATCTTCTAAGGATGCTCACTTCACAATTTTGATCCATTATTTACAAATTATTAATAGTAATATCGATTCAAATTGGTTATAATCGTATGTATAATACAAAAAAGAAAGCGTATTGAATAAGGAGGGTTACCATGGATTTGAAGTTTTACAGATGTAATCACTGCGGCCAGATCGTCGCAGTAGTTAAAAAGACCGGAGTTCCGATCGTGTGCTGCGGCGAGCAGATGCAGGAGATCGTTCCCGGAACGACAGACGCTGCTGTTGAAAAGCACGTTCCCGTTTATGAAGTGAACGGCAATATCGTTACCGTATCTGTCGGAAGCGTTGCTCATCCCATGATCGAAGAGCACTACATTGAATGGGTTGCATTGCAGACCAAGGCCGGAAATCAACGCAAAGCACTCACTCCCGGAAGCGAACCCAAGGTAAGTTTTGCACTTACCGACGGTGATGAAGTCGTTGCGGTTTATGCTTACTGCAATCTTCACGGACTTTGGAAATCATAAAACAAATAAACATTAAGGAGAGGACAAAAATGAAGACATATAAGTGTAAGATCTGCGGAGAAATCTTCACGGTTGAAGACGGAGCCGAAGCAGTTTGCCCCAAGTGTAAAGCTACCGGTGACAAGCTTGAAGAAGTGGTTACAAACAAATATGCCGGCACTGAGACCGAAAAGAACCTTCAGGCTGCTTTTGCAGGCGAATCTCAGGCACGTAACAAATATACCTATTTTGCATCAAAGGCTAAAAAGGAAGGCTTTGAGCAGATCGCCGCTTTATTCCTGTTAACTGCAGACAATGAAAAAGAACACGCAAAGATGTGGTTTAAGGAACTCGGCGGAATCGGTTCAACCGCAGAGAACCTTGCTGCCGCAGCAGACGGTGAGAACTTCGAGTGGACAGACATGTATGAAGGCTTTGCCGTTACCGCAGAAAAGGAAGGTTTCCCCGAACTTGCTGCCAAGTTCAGAGGTGTAGCAGCTATCGAAAAACGTCACGAAGAAAGATATCGTGCACTTCTTAAGAATGTTGAGGCTCAGGAAGTATTCAAGAAGAGCGAAGTTAAAGTTTGGGAATGCCGTAACTGCGGTCATATCGTAGTAGGCACAAACGCTCCCGAGGTTTGCCCCGTTTGCGCACATCCTCAGAGCTACTTCGAGATCCATGCCGAGAACTACTAAAAATCGATATTGAAATGATAAAAAAGCAGACCCGTTGATGATATCACGGGTCTGCTTTTTACTTTACAGGATATTAAAATATCAAACTAAGGAAATACGATCACTTTAAATGAGTTGGGTTTTATCGAAAGAGCATCGCTTACGACCGTGATCATCTGAGTCGGTGCGACTTTATAAGGCTCTTCGACAGTGTTGTAAGCGTCTTTTTCGGCGCAAAGCTCATATGCCTTGACCGTTGCGTTAAGATCGTCTTCGTAGACCGAAGAAATGTCGAGACACTTTTCGGAATCGCTAACGTTCACTGCTTTTATTATGAGCTTTCCTTCGCCGTCGATAACGGCACTCGCAAACAGCTCTTTGTCTGTGGGATGCGCAAATTTCTTTACATATTCGCCTTCATGAGTACTGAACAGTTTCTGTACATAGTAACTTGGCGTAGCGTAAGCACTCTCGCCGTTAAACCAGATAAGATTGGGCGACCACTGCGAATATCCAAGCTTAGACAAAAGCGGTGCGTAAGATGCCATGACGACCACGTCCTGATTACGTTCCAGTCCCGTCATAAACGCAGCCTCCGCCAAAGCGGCAAGGTGGCTGTTCGCATCGGGTCTGTTGAACCTGCCGTTCGCGCCTTCTATATGGCAGGCATATTCGCCTGCGAAAACTTTGATATCACGGGGATAATTGTCGTAAAACGTATTGTTTTCGATAAGCCAGCCGGGGCTTACGTAATAATGCTCATCGACCGCATATACAAAGTTTTTATTCTTTCCGCGCTCTTTTCTTATGAAGTCCCATGAAGCAGTGTAACGATCGCTGGTCACGTCGGGACCGGCTGTACCGATAAGCTTCATATCGGGATATACTTCATGGATCTTTTTCTCGAATATGCGATATCTTTCAAAGAACTGAGAATTCTCGTCCTCCCACTGTTCGTTTCCGATTCCGATCATATCCATTCCAAAAGGCTCGGGATGGCCCATTTGGGCTCTTAATGAACCCCACTTGGAATCAACGGGGCCGTTCGCAAATTCAATAAGGTCGATCGCATCCTGAACATAGTTCATAAATTCGGGATCGTTCACATCAACCTTTTCAAGTGTCTGGAACTGACAGGCAAGCCCGACGCTTACAACAGGCGCAGGTTTGCAGTTCAAATATTCACAAAGAAGGAAGAACTCATAAAATCCGATTTCGTAAGATTGTCCGTAATAATGATACGGTCCGACCTCCGGTTCAAGCCATGATGTATGGACTGCCCATCTTGACCAGTTAAAGCGTCTGTCTTTCACCTCTCCGACAGTACGCTTCCAGTCATAGCGGCTTTCAAGCGTCGAACCTTCGACCACGCATCCGCCGGGAAATCGAAGAAAATCAGGCTTAATGTCTTTAAGCATGTTCGCCAGATCTTTTCTGAAAAGACCCATGACAGCGTCCGATGGTTTAAGTGAAAAGAAGTCAAAACATATCCTTCCGGTATCGGAGACAATGACTTTAACCTGTGCAAAACTAACGTCCGCTTCGGCCTTTACGGTAGCTTTGTACTCTTTGAATTCGCTCGAATTTATTGTAAAGTCAACTCCAAATGCCACTGCATCGCCCTTGGCTGCCTGCAAAGTCACTTTCCTTTCCGTATCTGCCTTTGCGTAAAAAGAAACCTCGTATGAAGCACCTTTTCTTACGCTGAAACCGTCATAAGCATTGTTTGAAAACCCCGAGCCCGACATAAGCACATCGCACACAAGATAATGAGGATTGGCACAGCTTACGGGATTTTCGTCCGAGATAGAGATCATTGCGTTCCCTTCAGATCTCCAGGCATACAATCCGTCAAATTTTGTTTCAAACTTTCCGAAATCTTCGGAAGAGGCATAAAGCATCTCGAAATTTCGGTTCTGTATCAGCTGAGCATTCAGTCCGCCGTCAAGTCCGTAATTAATATCTTCAAAAAAGAGACCTATCATGTCGGTTTTCTCCGATCCGTCTTATTAAATAAAAGGCCTGCTGAAATGCAGGCCGAATAATCATAGGAAAACGCGTTTTTAACGCGATGAAAACGATTAAGTAAAACACAAAAATATATAGATCAGACTACAGAGTCTCTGTGGGTTATCTCACACATGATCCTGTAAGGTTCTTTCTTTGTGTTTCTGAAATCTTCGTTTTCAATTTCTTCAATTATCAGTTCACAGCATTTAATACCGATCTTTTCAAGCATGATCTCACTTGTTGAAAGAGTCGGATACAAGTATTCGGATATTTCTCTGTTATCAAAACCAAAGATCGAGATATCTTTTCCCACGATGAGATCTTTCTTACGTGCGCAATCATACGCACCGGCTGCCATAAGATCGTTCATGCAAAAGATCGTCTTCACGCCCTTTGCGATAAGCTTCTCTGCCGCTTTCTCACCGGATGCTCTTTCCCAGTCTCCGTATTCGATAATGTTTTTGTCAAATTTGATATTGTTTTTCTTTAAACTGTCCTTATATCCCTCCATACGCCACATCGTATGGAAGTTGTCGGGCTTACCTCCGATAACACCGATCTTCTTATGTCCCCTGGAAATAAGATAATCGATAATCTCCTCACTGGAGTTGGAATCGTCGATAACCACCGATTTATATATATTGTCTTTTGACATTCCGTATCCGAAAACAACCGGAATATCGTAATCGTTGGGAACACAGTCAAGTATACGACCGTGAGCCGCAACATATATAACACCGTCCGCACGAACGGCTTCGGCCTCCAAAAATGCGGGTGCCGTATTTTCTTCAAGCAGGTGTTCGTTGCCGAGTTCACCGTTGTACGCCTTTTTCCATTTCTCGTACATACTCATGTTGATAAGGAACGTACGATATCCTGAACTTTCGGCATGAGCCATTATTGATTCAACGATCGCAGGAGTCGAAAAAGACTGACATAGTTCTTCTGTAATAATACAGATAGTCTTGTTGTTGGTCCTGCGCATTCCCTGCGCATAATAATTGGGTTTGTAACCTGTCTCCTGCACGACTTTCAAAACACGATTTCGTGTTTCTTCGGTCATATTTGTCTTTCCGTTAAGGATATTCGAAACTGTGCTCGGAGAAACATCGCACATCTTCGCAATTTCTTTTACCGTTATCAAAGCTGATGCTCCTTGGAAATTCACTATAAATGCGATTATAACAGATAAAAGGCTTCTTTAAAATACCCCTGCCGGAAAAACCGGCAGGGGATAGATTTTGTTTGCCGTACTTATTTAGCTGCCTTCATAGCCTCAAGCTCGATGGTGTACTTGTCAACATCAAACTTGTAAAGATCCTGGAATCCCAAACTGTCAAGATTGGTAACCATGGTATCCCACATAGAATCGAATTCAGCTTCGTTCGATGCAAAGATCATCTTCCAAGAAGCATCCTTAACTTCCTGTCCAACCTGATTTCTGATAACTGTGATATCAGCATCTTCGGTAGGAAGAGAAACAGATACGCTGGGTCTTACAAGAAGTGCATTGTTTGCTTTCATCCAATCAACGGGTTCAGCAACACCGAATCTTGCGGACCATTCATTCTTAGTCTTTGTAGCCGTAGCTGCTTTCCACGATGACCAGTGAGTATTGCCGTAAGGTTCACCGGTATTGGGGTTGGTGGAAATAGAGCTTACGATCCACTGGTTGATTGCGTTGTTACCGTCTGAGTAACCTGCTCCGCCGTACTCTTCGGGAACCGGAAGGTTATCCATAAGTGCATTGTCGTTCATGATGGTGAACTTTCCGTCTGCGCCTACAGTATAGTTGAAGCCTTCGATACCGTCATGCTGGAAGGTAACACCTTCGGGTGAAGCGTACCAGTCAAGGAACTTCATGATCCTGTCATACTTTTCGCCTTCAACGCCTGAACCTACACCGAAGATACGTCCCGATCCGTAATATGTATCGGAAGTTGTGTAGTAAAGCTGATCCTTAACAGGGATAAAGATCATACCCTTGCCGTCTGCAAGTCTTTCGGTTGTGTTCCAGAAACCTACCTGCCAGCTGTACCAGAATGTGTAAACCTGTCCGGCGCTCATCTTAGCACATGCAGCATCCCAGTTCTGAGAACCTGAGTCGGGGTCAACGATACCCATCTGATTTGCTTTGTATAAGAACTTAAGCATCTTATAGTATGTACCGTTCTTGTCGGTAAGAGGGATGAACTTGTCATCTTTTGTAAGGATGGCTGAACCTTTGATCTTCTCACCGTACCATGTTGTAAGCTGTACAACATTTGCGATACCGATCATACCGTCGTTGTTATCCCAGTCGGGCCAAAGTGAGAAACCGTAAGCGGGATCGCCGTTCTCATTGGTAGGGTTAGCATCCTGAATCTTCTTGATCGTTTCAAGAAGTCCGTCAAGATCTTCAATATCGGGAGCGCCGATTCCTGAATAAAGGTCCCAGCGAAGCATGGGGCTTGAATAGATAACGTCATCCGAGAAAGATGTAGGAGAAGTGTTGGTCATTTCACAAGGAATACCGTAAATAGTTCCACCTGCGTTGTTTTCAAGTCCTTTATTGTATGTTGAGATCTGATCTTCAAATCCCATAAGATTGCTGCAGTTCTTGATCTCACCTGAGATATCCTTTATAAGACCTGCCGCTACACAGTCAGAAAAATGGCCGGGATCGAGCAAAACGATGTCGCCGAGGTTTCCTGTTGCGGTTCTTGTCTGGTAAACAGCATCACCTGCTACCTGAGGAGCAATGATGTTAAGTTCGATATTGAAACGATCCTTAACAACCTTTGCAAACCAACCTGTCTGTGTTCCCTGATAGTTAGCTGCTTCATCGTATACTTCAATAACGAGTGTCTCGTCGGAAGCTGCTGATGAATCGCCGTTATCAGTCTTTGCTGTGTCCGTTGAAGTGTTAGCGGTCGAAGGCTTGTCTGTTGATGCTGCGTTGTTACCGCAACCTGCAAGCATAGCTGCTACCATTGTCAACGAAAGTAATAATGCTACTACTCTCTTCTTCATAATTTCCTCCTTCTAAAGAATATGAAAATAAATAGTTTATATATCCAACGGCGAAGCCGTTAAATACCGTGTATCAACCCTTAACCGCACCGATCATGATTCCCTTGGTGAAGTACTTCTGGAAGAACGGATATACCAGAAGAATGGGCGTTACGACTACGATCGTGACCGTCATACGTACGGATGTCGCAGTCTGCATCTTCGCCATGGAAGCCGCGATATTTGCGGAAGAGGAGCTTCCGTTAAGCAATGCTTTTATGGAGCTTGACTGAGTGATGTACTGATAAAGTACAAACTGTAAAGTATTCAGCTTTTTGTCGGTAATATAGATCAGCGTATCCTGGAAAGAGTTCCACTGATTGACCGCCGTGAATATCGCTACGGTCGCAAGTATCGGTTTGATGACCGGGATCATGATCCTGAAAAATATGGTCAGCGTTCCCGCGCCATCTATCAGCGCCGCTTCCCGTAACTCTCCGGGAGTTGCCTCGACAAACGTCTTGCACAGTATCATGTAAAACGGACTTATCGCCGTAGGCAGAATGTATATCCAGAAGTTGTTGGTAAGTTTTATGTTGGTCATCGTAATGTAAAGAGGTATGATACCTGCATTGAAATACATTGTTGCCGCTATAAATCTGAACCAGAACTTTCTTCCCCACATATTCTTGCTGGTGAACATGTAACCCAGGAATGCGGAGGTAAACACTACCACGATCGTACCGATGGCAGTTCTTGCAAGCGATATCTTTGCCGCTTCGAACAATCCTTCGAGCTTCATGACGGAAATATAATTCGTGAAATGAACCTGAAGCGGAACAAAGATTACTTTTCCTCTCTCACTTAACTGGTTGTTACTTATCGAATTGATAAATATGTAATAAAAAGGATAAACACATACAAAAGCAAATATCGAATAAACAATGTATGTGATGACGCTCATCATAATATCGCCGAAGGAGCGCTTGTAATGAACTCCCGAGGGCTTGTAATCGTCAAAATCTTTTACTCGTTTCTTCATACCCAACCCCCTTTAGATAAATCCTTCGCCGCGCACAAGCTTCGAGAAGCCGTTTGTGAGGGTCAAAAGTATAATGCTGACTATCGTCTTGAGGATGCTGACGGCTACCGAAAGTGAATATCCGCCGCTTCCCATCGCCAGGTTATAAACATAAAGGTCAAGAACCTGTATGTATTCTTTGTTAAACGAGTTCTGGAATACATAGAACTGTTCCATACCGTTTGTAAGGAAGTTCGCAAGGTTTAACATTACTATAACGAAGTAAGTGGGCAAAATGCTCGGGATGGTGATGTGACGGATGATCTGCATACGGTTGGCTCCGTCAACCCTTGCGGCTTCGATCATCTGCTCGTCGATACCGGTTATGGCCGCTATATACATGATGGCAGCCCATCCGGCGTTCTTCCACGTAAGCCACAGCCATTGTTTGAAATAGATATGGCTCGTTGACTTAAGGAAGTCGATCGGTCTGTCTATGACGTGCAGGTTAATGAGTATCGAATTGACAACACCCGTACTGTTAAGGACCGAATAAGCGATCGAGAAAACAAGTACCCAGCTTATGAAATTGGGGATCGTGGTTACGGTCTGTACAAATTTCTTAAAAGGAACGCATCTTATCTCATTAAGAAATACCGCAAACATCATGGGGAACCATGAGAACAAAAGGCTCAGGCCGCTTATCGCGAAAGTGTTTCGTAAAACTCCGAGTATCTGCTTAACCTTTACAGGGTTTTCGACCATCGACTTAAACCACTTAAGTCCGACGAACTTATCGGGTGTAAGTGCCTGCGGAGGTTTGTAATCAAAAAATGCATATACCCAGCCGTAAAGGGGATAATAGCAGAAGATCGCGATTATGATTATGAAAGGAAGCACTAAGAGAAATTCTTTGAATCCTTCGCGCTGTTTCCTGGTTTTGAACATAGAAAACACCTCTTTTTGACCATTCGTAAATCGATTTATTAAAACGTTTTATTAAATCGTTTTACTAAACTATACCCTGCCTTGTTTTCGTAGTCAACGAAATGTTAAGTGAATTAATTATTTTTGTGGAAATGATATAAAAGTGAGATGTCTTTTTTGTACAAAAATGCAAAATCGAAACGACATTACATCGTTTCGATCATGAAGTACAAACACTATGTATGAAATATGAAAAAAGAAGTTACATTATAAAAAGAGAACCCAAGAAACAGAACTTTCTATTTACAGAGTATCTCGGCTATCGTATCGGCAAAATTTCTTGCCTGCGTCGCATCAAGCCCGAGCACTTTGGACCACAGTTTAAGTCCCTGCGCATAGTACATTATGAGCTCGACCGTTTTTGTGACGTCAACTCTTTTGAATTCGTGACTTCTTATACCGTATTCGATAAGGTCGGACCAGTTTTTCCGGGCACGCGCGTCTATTTCTTTATAAAAATCGGCATGACCCGTTCCGGCGTATTCATACACCGCAAATGTAAGCGCCGATTCCGGATCGATTATATCGACCGCGATCTTGTCAAATGCATCAAACAGTATACTCTTGGCACTCTCACCACGCGCGATCGCTTCTTCAAACGAAAACTCGTCAAGAAGAACCTCATTGAATATCTCCTCAGTGGACGAAAAGTGTCGGTATAAACCGCCGCGACTTAAACCCGTGCTGTCGCAGATGTCAGTCATCGTAACATCCTTAAAGCCCTTCATAGCAAAAAGCTCACCGGCTGCCCGTATAATGGCTGTTTTGGTAGCATCTCCTTTAGCGCTCATATGTATCCTCCAAAATTGAGACACCATTGTCGCTAACATTATGTAACCTTATTTCGGGATTGTCAAGATTATGCATCTGTGTACAAAGAACGTATTATTCGTTATCGATCTTCTCTCGTTCTTTTAAGGCTGCGTGAAGTTCGGGAAGTTCCTTTTCGACTCTTAACACCTTGCCTTCGGCATTTAAAAAGCAATGTTCCGAATGTCCTTTGCATACCGTCTTGCCGGATGTGTTCTTCATAACATACTTAAACGAAAGCCTTATGCCGTTAAACTCCTCGACGGATGTCTCAATGAATATATCCTCGGGAAATCTCGTCGCGACGCTGTACTTAACGTTCACAGCGGCAACC
>JAILEQ010000119.1 GCA_024687305.1 Lachnospiraceae bacterium
GAATCACAAATCTTTGATTTGTGATCGCAACTCAAAGCTTTAATTGAGTTGCGACGCGAGCTTCGAGCGTTCCGCAATTGATTTGGTAGTTCACAAATCAATTGAAGCGTTCTTAAAGCCCGCAACGTTGCTATGTTATCATTTTAAAATAGCATAGTCAAGAACTTTTTTAATCATTTCTGATTTTTTAGCGTAAAAAGTCCACCGCAACAGCGGTGGACTTTAAATTTATCATTTTTAGTATTCTGTGTCAATACATTTTCTTTGATTTTTAAACGTTTTTGAACACATTTTATTGTTCGAGAAGATTTAAGAATTCTTCCGCTCTTATCTTCTGACTTAAATTCGCAACTATATTGTACATATAGTTATATTCGTAAAGGAATCGCATCGCGGGATTGGCTCTTACACAAGTCATTACCCATTTTCCGAATGCGCCTCCGTCTACTATTATAATAAGACAATAAACGGCCCATATGAAAACGATAACTTCAAACAAAGCCATAACGATACCGGCCAGCCTGTCAAGAACATTCACCACCGGAAGCTTTGCGATGAGTTTAAGCGATGTAAAGAACAATCCGAGCGCTTTATAAATAACTCCGAGCAGAATTATCAAAACGATCGCTAGTATAAGACGTATCTTATCCTTATCGAATGCCTCACGAACCGCAAAAGCGATTATGAGAACGGCAACGGAAGCAAGTATTGCCGAAATGAACTCAAAAAGTTCTTTTACAAATCCTCTTTTTACCGATCTTGCCATGATTATCAGGAAAACAACTATGGCAACAATGAACGGAGCATTTATTCTCGCCCATATTAAAATTGTGTCTGCATTCATTCTTTTTCCCCTATTTCAGCTGAACTGTATCTACCGAAGATTCGGTCACTATCACATATTTTGTCTGCGACGAAGTCGGGATCACAAGTTTTATCGGAAGCTCATATTCCATACTGAGTTTTTCTCTTCCGTCAATCGTTCCGATATATATATCCGTATTTCCGTACAGAACATATTGGTCGTTTGAAAATACCACTTCCGAATAGTCAAAATCAAAAGCTTTTTGCGTCAGAAGGTTTCCTTTTGCAGAATAAACCTGAAGAAGATATTTCTCTTTGTCCGCATCGTTTCGCAATATGATGCCTATATATTCGTTATTGTTAAAAACGGAAAGTACTTCTTTGTCCAGAAATGCATCCTTTACACTGACCGGCTTCTCACTTCCTTCATACACGGCAAGTCTTTCTGCAGAAAGGGCAAAAGAAGCCGAATTCGAAAGGAATTTAACTATCGGAACGAGGCTGTCTTTGTAATTGTAGCCGCTCACATAGTTATCTATGCTGTTTTGTCCGACATCTCCGAAGTTATAAAATGCAACACTGGATTTGATATCGCCTATATCGAGAGAATAGTAGGATACAGCGACAATGCTTCCGGACGGCGTTATATCCAGATTTACGGGATATCCGCTCTTTTCCATCGTGGTCCTGAAGTATGCGATCGTATCTCCGTTTGAATTGTAAAGATATATCCACGTTACCTTTACATCTTCCAAAACAGCGGCAACCACACCGTTATCCGATACGGCTATCTTACGAATGGGCATATCGGTTCCTATCTCGCTGCTTTCACCGTCTGCGGTCTGAAGGTATATCCTGCTGCCGCCGTAATCGGCAAAAGCAACCGTTTTACCGCATATCTCCGCCATCGGATTTTGCATGTCAAAGGTCTGATTCCATAAAAGATTGCCCTTTGAATCGATCGCCTGTGCTCCGTCCTTACTGTAAGTCATTATTCCGCCGGCGAAGGATTCGATCCTTGATTCGCTTGAAACATCAAAGACCACCGATTCAAGGACCTCTGTTCCGGTATAGACCTTTGTTCTTTCATACGTGAAATATGAAACGACTACAGCCACCACGACCACTACGATAAACAGCACGGTGTAAATTCTGGCCCTTAAACGCTTAAAAAACTGCTTTCTTAACTTTTCTTTTGGGGACAGTTCATCCCGTCCCGGAAAATCTTCTATATTAGACATTCTTTATTCCAAAGCTTATTTATTGAATGCATATACCGTTTCCGACTCATAATCGTTTCCGGGTCCGAATACGCATGAAGGGAATCCGGGCTGATGGATGGAATCGGGATAGAACTGAGTCTCAAGACAAAGTCCGCTTCTCTTATTGTATTTGGCGTTTTTCTTTCCGACGGTGGGTGCAATGCAGTTGCCGGCATAGAACTGAACACCGGGAAGAGTCGAATAAACCTTCATCTCACGGCCTGTAGTAGGTTCAGACACGGTCGCAATGTGGTTTAACTTCTTGTCATATCCGTCAACAACATAGTTGTGATCGTATCCGAGCGTTAACTTAAGCTGCATGAAATCTTCTTCTATTCTCTCGCCGACCTCGACAGGTCTTGTAAAGTCCATAACGGTTCCTTTTACGGATGCGATCTCTCCCGTAGGGATGGCGCCTGCCACAACGGGGGTATAATGAGAAGCATTGAGCGTAAGAACATGCTTTTCGATATCTTTTCCGGAAGCCGCACCGAGAAGATTGAAGTAAGAATGGTTGGTCGGATTGATTATCGTGTTCTTATCGCTTGTGCAATGATAGTAAAGTTTGATCTCGTTGTCATCGGTAAGCGTATAAGTGATCGAAAAAACTTTGTTTCCGGGGAATCCCATATCCATGTCGGGAGAATCGATCGTGAACTTAACGCTGTTCTCACCTTCCTCGGAAGCTTTCCATATACGTTTGTGAACGCCGTTGAAAACATCGCTGTGAAGATTGTTTTCTCCGTCATTTATCTGAAGATCGTATTTCTTTCCGTCTATTTCAAAGCTTGCTCCCGCAATCCTGTTTGCGCTCGGAGCTATAACGGCGCCAAAGAACGAACCGTTCTTCTCATAGTCGCTTACTTTGTCGTATCCGAGTACTACGTCTTCGTACACCCCTTTTTTGTCGGGCGCCGTAAGAGACACAAGATTTGCACCGAAATCGGTCACTTTGGCAACCATTCCGTTCTTGTTCGTCAGTTCGTAAAGATAGACTGTTTCGCCGTTCTTTGTCTGTCCAAATTCTGTCTTTTTCAATTTGCTACCTCCTATAGTTCAACCCTGCCCTCTAATGCACGGTACAATGTTACTTCGTCTATATATTCAAGATCTCCGCCTACGGGAACACCGCTGGCGATCCTGGATACTTTAATACCGGTAGGCTTTACCAGCTTAGAAATGTACATTGCGGTCGTCTCGCCTTCAAGGCTTGAGTTTGTCGCTATGATAACTTCTTTGACATCTCCCTCGAGTCTCGTAATGAGTTCTTTTAACCTTATGTCCGCAGGACCGATTCCCAGCATCGGAGAAATGGCACCGTGGAGAACATGATAGACGCCTTCGTATCTGCCGGTTTTTTCGTACGCAGCGAGATCTCTCGGAGTCTCTACAACCATGATCGTAGATTTGTCACGGGCGGGATTGGAGCACACGGGACACGTTTCTTTGTCCGTAAGTGTACAGCATACCGAACAGTATCTGACGTTTTTGCGGGCTTCTATCATGGAATTGGCAATCCTGTTCACCTTTTCTTCGGGAAGACCTATGAGATGAAATGCCAGACGCTGAGCGGATTTGGATCCGATCCCGGGAAGACCTTCAAGCTCTTCTATTAATTTGTTAACCTGTCCGCCGTAAAGATTCATGTCAGAAAGGCAGACCTCCGGCCAATTTGCTCATTGAATCCGAACTTGCGTCATCGATCTGCTTTAATGCTTCGTTCATAGCGGCAACAACAAGATCCTCAAGCATCTCGATATCGTCGGGATCGACAACTTCGGGACTTAACTTGACGCTCTTTACTTCATGCTTTCCGCTTATGGTCACGGTTACGGCACCACCGCCTGCCTTGGCTGTGAATTCCTTTTCTTCAAGTGCCTTCTGGTTTTCTTCCATCTGGCGCTGCATTCTCTGCGCCTGCTTCATTAAATTGCTCATGTTTCCGGGCATTGCTCCACCCGGGAATCCGCCTCTTTTGGCCATTGATATATTCCTCCGATTGTTATTCTTCGTCGTCTTCGACGACTTCGACTTTTATTCCTTTTTCTTTAAAAAAATCCATTTTGGTAAGATCGGGATATGAAACTCCGTTAACATCTCCGGGCTGCTTGTTTACCGCAAGCCTTAACCTTATCTCGGCGCCCGCATATCCGTTTATCAGATCCTGCAATATCTTAAAGTGCTGCTCATAGTCATCACCTGAGGTAAAAAATACCATATCAGTGTTTTTCTCAAATGCTATTATCAGCTCACCGGCGTCGGAAAGCGAAGGGATGGCATGGGCAAGATAGAGTTTCTGCGGGTATGACGATCTTTTGATTATCTCGTTCCAGTTGGAAACAACTTTCTTTATATCATCCGGTACCGAAATATTTAAAACCGGAGCGGGCTCGTCTTCGTCTGCGGTCGCCGCCTCGGAAGCGGGAATTTTTGCACTGCTTATCGAATACTCACCGCTTTCAAGCTTATTTTCGATCGCACGTATCCTTGATATGAGCGAATCGTCTTTTCTTTCAGATTCGGGTCTGCACATCTTTATGACGGCTAGTTCGGTAAGTATACGTTTGTTTGACGCATATCTTATCTGATTTGAAAGTTCTGAAAGGATGCGGATATACCGCATCGCCGTTTCTTCGTCTATCTGGCTTGCCTCGACAAGAAGGTTATCGAGATTTTCTTTTGACATGTCTACAACAGAAGATATGTCATCGGAAGTAACTGCCAGAAGAAGATTTCTCAAATACCATGTGAAATCCGAAACGAACTGGCTTAGATCACGACCCTCCATTACGACCGCGTTCAGTGAAGAGATCGCATCGGAAACCCTTCCGCTTATTATACTTCTGAGCATAACGCTGAACACTTTAAGATCTACCGCTCCGAGTGTTTCAAGCACCATCTCGTACGTAAGTCTTTGTCCGAAATTGAAGGCTATGCATTGATCGAGAAGGCTCAATGCATCTCTTAATGCTCCGTCCGCATTTTTTGCTATATACCTTACAGCATCATCGTCTGCTTCAATTCCTTCTTCGGGCAGCAGTTCATTGATCCTTTCCACAATGTCGTTTACGCTGATACGTTTAAAATCGTAACGCTGACATCTTGAAAGGATCGTCACCGGAAGTTTATGTACTTCTGTTGTTGCGAGAATGAAGACAACGTATGAAGGGGGCTCTTCAAGCGTCTTTAAAAGAGCATTGAAAGCTCCTATCGAGAGCATGTGAACCTCGTCGATTATATAGACTTTGAACCGTCCGTCCGTGGGCGGATATGCTATTTCATCGATTATCTGACGAATATTGTCGACACCGTTGTTGGAAGCGGCGTCTATCTCAACTACGTTAAGCGCACTCTGTGAAGCGATCGCTTTACAGGTAGGACACTCAAGGCAGGGATTGCCGTCTATAGGGTGCTCGCAGTTGATCGCCTTTGCGAACAGCTTGGCCACACTGGTCTTTCCTGTTCCTCTCGTGCCGCAGAACAGATAAGCGTGCTGAATCTTATCAGACTTTATCTGATTCCTTAACGTGGTCACTATATGATCTTGTCCTTTTACGTCCTCAAATCTGGCAGGACGAAATTTGCGGTATAACGCCGTGTAGGACATCTTTCCGATTACCTTCCTGTTTTAATGAATCGATCAGTCACCGAAACTGATACCGAGCATTTTGGCTTCTTTTATGATCGAAGCGTCCGGATCGATCATTTTAAGTTTTCCGGCGACTTCTTCGAGCGGTACTTTGACTATCTCACGATTTCTTATACCTACCATGAAACCGTACTCTCCCTCGAGTATGAGCCTTCCGGCTTCCGACCCGAGTCTTGATGCAAAAACTCTGTCGTATGCGCATGGAGATCCGCCGCGCTGCATGTGACCGGGCACGGCAACTCTGGTCTCAAGACCCGTTCTCTTTTCGATTATATCCGCGATCTCATACGTTACCGAAGGATAATGAAAGTTCTTCATCTCCTCCTTAAGATCGTGCTTGCTCATCGCCGCGCGTTCTTTGGACACGGCACCTTCCGCAACCGCAAGAATGGTAAACTTGCTGCCGCGCGCCTGTCTGTCGTATATGGCCTTGATGACCTTATCCGTATCATAAGGAATCTCGGGAATGAGAATAATATCCGCACCGCCGGCCATACCGGCATTAAGCGTAAGCCATCCGACCTTATGTCCCATAACTTCCACAAGGAATATCCTTCCGTGTGAAGAAGCCGTTGTATGTATAAGGTCTATCGCATTGGTAGCGATATCGACTGCGCTCTGGAAGCCGAACGTCATATCAGTTCCGTAAAGATCGTTGTCGATGGTCTTCGGAAGCGTGATTATGTTAAGACCTTCTTCTCTTAAGAGGTTTGCGGTCTTATGTGTCCCGTTACCTCCTAAGATCACCATGCAGTCAAGACCGAGATTGCGATAGTTTCTTTTCATCGCCTCGACCTTATCAAGACCGTTCTCATCAAGTTCCCGTATCGATTTGAAAGGAGTTCTCGAAGTTCCGAGAATGGTACCTCCTTTGGTAAGTATCCCCGAGAAATCCGCATGCGTTAACATACGATAATCTCCGTAGATCAACCCCCTGTACCCATCGTAAAAACCGTAGATCTCAGCGTTTTCGGTGCTGTTTGAAAGACACTTCACAACGCCTCGCATCGCCGCATTAAGCGCCTGGCAATCGCCACCGCTTGTCAGCATACCGATCTTCTTCATGGGCATTTCCTCCTGATATGGATGATATAAGAATACCTAAAGAAGATTATAACTTATTTGCACAACTTAATAAATGTTTTTCTTAGAAGTATGCATATAAAAATCCGCAGGTTTCCCTGCGGATCGATCGTTTATGAAACCCATACGCATGCCGAAAAATCTTTATC
>JAILEQ010000120.1 GCA_024687305.1 Lachnospiraceae bacterium
GAATCACAAATCTTTGATTTGTGATCGCAACTCAAAGCTTTAATTGAGTTGCGACGCGAGCTTCGAGCGTTCCGCAATTGATTTGGTAGTTCACAAATCAATTGAAGCGTTCTTAAAGCCCGCAACGTTGCTATGTTATCACTTAAAACTAACATAGTCAAGAGATTTTTTAATCTTTTTTTCTTTTACGTCAAAGCGTAAAAATTCCACCGCTTATCTGCGGTGGAACTTTAATTTAACATTATTCAAAGTCTTTGTCAACGGCTTAGTTTGTGCGTTTTTTGCGTCTTTTTCCCGTTTTTCTATATCGTGTATCTTCTTATTATAATAGACCCAATATATTGTCTACTGCTTATCAAAATATTTTTTGCCGGAATCGGGACAGAAATATGTTCTTATATATCCGTCGGTTGAAACTACCACAAACTCATTTGTTTCTTCCAGATAATAAATATCGTCTCCGTCTTCTTTTTCAAGTTTGTGCAATGAATCGGGATTGCCGATCACTTTATTTGCCCCGGAAACATATTCCTCTTTCGTTTCGTATCCCATATCGATACCGTGCTTGTAAAAGTGATCTTCAAGCAGCTTATTGCTTCTAAACGAATATTCGTCTTCTTCCGGTTCCTGTGAATAATCGATCGGTTCTGAAGCGATCGAATCTACCATATGAGAAGTAACTTGATCGATCTCATCGGTACAGGCGCATCCCAATACAGAAAAAAGGACCGCACAAAGAAGACATAGTAATTTTTTCTTTATACTCATTTATATCTCTTCCTTCTTTCTATTCAAGAAAACAGATTCGGCTTCATTAAGACTCATTTTATTGGCACCGCCTACATATGACGGGTCTTTTCTGGCTATAGGATCGTCTTCCCAGCCGCAAATAGGACATATCTCGTATTTTCCGACTTCGTCAAATCTGTATTTGTGACAACAAGGACACAGTCTTTCATCTTCGGATGAAACATCGTTTTCCGACCTTCCCATCGGAACGCTTTTAACGGAATATGGATTTTTGTTTTCTCTTACCGGATCTTTATGATTACCCAGACGATTGGCTGTGGAAAGTAATAGAGTCACAAAAAAAGAAATCAAAAACCATATGGCGAAAGCGGCAAGACCCGCCCAAAGCGGAACTTTTTCAAAAAAATGATGAACGATCAGCAATACAATTCCTATCACTGCCCATTCCACTCTGAAAGCCATATTAAACAGAAGACTTATCAGAAAACCCCTGTCACGACTTACTCTTCTCATTCTGACCTCCCGAAAAAAAAGAAGGAAGAAACCGTTCGTTTCTTCCCATAACATACGCGGAGAAAGAGGGATTTGAACCCTCGCGCCGGTTACCCGACCTACACCCTTAGCAGGGGCGCCTCTTCAGCCTCTTGAGTATTTCTCCTTAAGCTGTAGCTTGCCGCTACCAATATTCATTTCGTCTCACGACGCAAGTTTGATTATAGCTAAGAGGTGCAGGTTTGTCAACAAATAGCGGGCAATCATTTATTTCTTGAATAAATTGAATATGCGCTAAATGTTTCTTCATTGCTCATATTGTAATCTAGAAGATTCTTTTTCAGATAATCCCTGTATTTTAACATATTTACCCATTTCGGATAGCTTATGATCACATAGACAATTTCGTCGTTTTCTTCTATCAAAAGAGCATATTCGTAAACATCACTGTAACCGTCGCTCGCAATATAAGCCGGATAATTGTATGAACTGTCATCATAAAGAATGTCATTTGATACAATTTCATATTCATCGGCAAAATCCCAGACAAATTCATTTCGGATCTCGGACAGACGCTTTACTTCTTTATTGTATTCTTCTTCATTGTACTTTGCCTTTAGGATCACATACCCGTCGGTATCAAGCAGCCCGTATCGAAGTTTTGATTCGAATTCCACATCGAGTGCATTGTCTGTACTGTCAGGAAAAACCATAAAATCGGAACTCATATCTATACCGTATTTTTCAACTATGGCGGCTTTATCATACTTTTCTGCTCCTTTTTTGGTCTTAAAAGGCTGCAGCACGGAGAAGAGACCGATAAACAAAACCAAAGATATCGCAAGCAGATAACGTAAACAAATGACAAGCATACCTAACGATATGACTTTAACGGCTGTGATCAGTTTTTTCTTTTTACCGATCTTTGATAAAACTCCGCACGAATACAATGTCATTACAAGCATGGCGAGCATTCCCAGGAATGTTGCCAGAATCGGGGTCACGGAATCGGTTTCTTTATTATATTGTATGCTTTGAGAAATAACCGATACGGTAAGAATAATAACACCGGCAAATCCGACGATCTGAATCCACTTGAATAAACGCCCTTTTTCGGCGTCCGCATAATCAGCCATCTTAGTGGCAACTTCTTCTATTTCTTTGTTCATTTCGCTGTCCTTTTCTCCTTCCATGAGTTCTCTCACGTCAATCTCATAGAAGTTTGAAAGCGGAACGAGTAAAGAAATATCGGGCATATTTGTACCCGTCTCCCAGCGACTTACCGTTCTTGAGCTGACGTGAAATACTTCGGCCAATTGTTCCTGGGTCAATCCTTTTTCTATTCTTAACTGCTTAAGAAATAACCCTATTTTTTTCTGGTCCATATTTACCTCCGTTATTTGGCACAAAAACTGTGTCTAATTACACGGTCAGCATACAAAAACTATTGGAAAAAGAACACGACACAAAACGAGAGTCGATAAAAAAGCGCGTAAAACAGCGCTTTAAGCATCTACCGTAAATAAGACTTCTTCAATTCTTCTTTTTACTTCCGCAGCTATCTCAACCGTAGTCATATCTTTATAATCTTCATAATACAAAGGCTTCAGATAATGAACGGATACGGTGATCTCTTTCGTCGATCGCTCATCGAAAGGTTTAAAGCAGTCGATAAGCGCGCAGGGAACGATAGGTGCTTTTGCTTTAACGGCGCTTTTGAAGCTTCCGCCCTTCATATCGTTCATTCTGTTGCCCATCTTGCTTCTGGTACCTTCGGCAAAAATGAGAAAATTCTCTCCGTTTTTGACACGTTCGGTCATTGTTTTGATAACTTCCATCGACTGTCTTAAATCGTTTCTGTCGATCGGAAGTGAATGAAGCGCTCCGATAACCTGCTTAAGGATAGGAACATTCTTCACTTCTTTTTTAACTACAAAAGAAAAAGGTCTGGGACATGTTTCAAGAAATACCAAAACATCGTACAGTCCCTGATGATTGGGAAAAAGCACGTAACCGTCTTCTTTTGGGAGATTTTCAATTCCGTAAGGAACTATCTTTACACGCCCTTTATCGTTGGCACGCTTCACACAATGCTTTACGAATGCGTAGGTTTTTTCTTTGGTGGAGTGTTTACCCATCCACGACATACGAATCAGATAATAGGCTACGGCATAAAAGAGCCTTATTATCATAAGAGCTATTCTCATTACTGACCTCCGAAAGGATCACTCCGTACAGTATTTTTCCAAGGCAATATCATAAAGGTTGTTTCCTTTATTATCTATTACCACGATGACCGGAAAATCTTTGACCGTAAGCTTTCTTATTGCCTCGGTTCCTAAATCGTCGTAAGCTACAACTTCGGACGAAACTATGGCTTTCGAAAGAAGCGCTCCCGCTCCTCCGACTGCAGCAAAATACACTGCGCCGTTACGAACGATCGCCTCTTTTACCGCTTCGGTTCTTCTTCCCTTTCCGATCATCCCAAGAAGTCCCATATCCAAAAGTTTTGGAGCATATTTATCCATTCGGCTGGCAGTCGTAGGACCCGCCGATCCTATAGGACGTCCTTCTCTTGCCGGTGACGGTCCCATATAGTAAATGGTATTGTTCTTTATATCGATGGGAAGTTCTTTTCCCTCGCTTAAAGTTTCATCCATTCTTTTGTGAGCCGCATCACGGGCAGTATATATCACACCGGACAAAAATACATAATCTCCGGCCTTCAATTCATTGATTACCTCTTTTGAAAGAGGAAGATTAATATGTTTTTCCATACTCATCCTCCTATATCGTTCTCGAAACATGTCTGTTGACATGGCAGCAAATGTTCACGGCCACCGGAAGTCCCGCTATATGTGTGGGATACGTAAGAACATTGACCGCGAATGCCGTAACCGTTCCGCCGAGTCCTCCGGGTCCGATCCCCGTTTTGTTTATTCTCTCAAGCAATTCTTCTTCGAGTTCTCTGACCCACTCAATATCGGAATGCTCTCCGACTTCTCTCGTAAGTGCCTTCTTGGAAAGTATCGCGCATTTTTCAAATGTTCCGCCTATTCCGACACCTACAACCATCGGAGGACAAGCATTGGGACCCGCGTCTTTAACCGCTGTAAGAACCGCGTTCTTTACGCCTTCTATTCCGTCAGCGGGTTTTAACATGAAAACTCTGCTCATATTTTCCGAACCGAATCCTTTGGGTGCAAGCGTGATCTCCACTTTATCACCGCTAACCGGTTCATAATGGATAACAGCGGGAGTATTGTCGCCCGTGTTCTTTCTTATTATAGGATCGCTTACGACCGATTTTCGCAAATAACCTTCCGTATATCCAAGCCTAACTCCTTCATTTATGGCATCTTCCAGCGAACCGTCAGTCAAATGCACTTCCTGCCCGATCTTTATGAACACGACTGCCATTCCCGTATCCTGACAAATGGGGATCATGTCCTTCTCGGATATATTGTAATTGTCCGTAAGCTGCGAAAGTATCTGACACCCCAGCTCGGATTTTTCGCTTTTGATCGCTTTATCAAAGGCGCACTTCATATCTGCAGAAAGAAAATGATTCGCTTCAATACACATTTCTTTTATAGCTTCAGTGATAGTTTTTACGGATATTTCTCTCATTTGTATTCCTCCGACACCGTTAATGATTATAATACCACAAAACTGTTTTGATTGATTAATTGTTTTTATATTTCCGATATCTTTTCTTAAGATATGTTCAACTCGGTTTCTTTTTGCCAAAAGCTGTGTTATACGTGATCTTAGGATCGCAAAAAGGAGGAAAACAATATGATCAACAAACTTAGATTTGCAATCTGCTCAGGCATATATGCCGTTTTCTACTCATTTTGTCTTTATAAAAATCTGGGAGGAGCGACCTTCCCTTTTTTCGTAATTGGAACCCTTTGTTATATTATGTTTTGTACCAAAGAGTTCTCTCTTACATGGAAAAAAGACACAACCTTTTTTATGATCATGGTCACTTTGATCGGATTGTCTCATCCGTTAACAGATAAGACGTTCATTCACGTTTTTAATGTATTCTTTTCGTTCATCATCCTTATTTACATAGCTCTTCATCAATTTTCGTACGATGCCAACTGGTCGTTTTTCAAAACTTTGCTAAATCTACTTTCGACTGTGGTCGGAGCCTTTTCAAAGTTCTTTGAACCGTTTAAGGATCTTTCGAATTATAATAAAATCCGCAGATCTTCAGAAATGACTCCCGAACAAGCAGCAAAAAGAAAAAAAGTAAATGTTGTTTTGTTAAGCGTCATCTTTACTTTACCTTTACTTGTACTGGTGATCGCACTTCTTTCAAGCGCTGACTATGTTTTCAATAAAATGATCTCAAATGTTTTTGGCATTGAGATGCTCAAAAGACTGTTTACCGATCCGACATGGCTCAAAGTATTGTTGCTTACTTTTATAGTTTTCCTGTTTGTTTACGGTTTGTTTTCTTATCTTTCAAGATTTCCGTTTTCCTCGGAAGGAACAAAAAATCCTTCTTATGATGCGACGGCTGCAATTACCGCAGGTATACTTCTTGATATTGTCTATCTTGCTTTCAGCCTTATCCAGATACTTTATCTGTTTATAAAGAATCTTTCTCTTCCGATCGGTATTACTTACGCCGAATACGCAAGAAAAGGTTTCTTCCAGCTTTTGTTCGTATGTGCTCTTAATCTTTGCCTTGTACTCATCGGAAAAAATATGTTTGCCGACAGCAGGTTATTAAAGGTCATCCTTACCGTAATGTGCGTGTGCACCTATATCATGACGGCTTCGAGTACGATAAGACTTATAATGTATATAAGTTATTACTATCTGTCATTTGCAAGGGTGCTGGCTTTTTGGGCCCTTTTTGTGATAACCGTTCTTCTGACCGGATTGCTGGTTCACGTTTGGACCGGTAAAGTTAACCTTTTCAAATTTTCGTTACGGGTAATTCTGATCGCTTACACATTGCTCGCCTTTTCACACGCGGACTATTATATAACAAAGTTTAATCTGTCTAATATAGACAAAAATTCTTCTTTCTTTGTTTCGGAAGGCTACAACGATTATGATTACATTCTCTACATGACCTGTCTTGATGCGGCCCCTGTCATTGAAGAATACAATCTTGCGAAAAAATATCGCTTTTATGAGCAAAACTCTGTTGATAAAAAGATCACGGTAAGAAATTTTAATCTCTCAAGATATATCGCAAAACAGTATAAAGAAGCCAATCAGAAGAATTAAGTCTCTTGATAAAAAAAATGGTAGCGAATAAATCGCTACCATTTTTAACTAAATTACTTTGTCTTGATCGAAATGTCTCCGAGAGCACAATCGATATCTATTCTCTTTGATGCATCGTTCTTTATCTTCTGAGAACCTACAAGACCCGAAGATGTTCTTCCGTTGAGTGAAAAGTTACCCAAAGCACCGTCGATGTAATAATCAAAGTCTTTTTCTTTTCCGTCAAGCTCAACCTCTATATTGCCCGCTCCGAGCTTTGCTTCGAAATCACTGTTGATCTTTCCTTCATATTCGATATTACCGCAACCGCAGTTTATTTTTATATCTTCCGCTTCCCAGCCGCTTACTTCAAGATTTCCGGCTCCGACATTTATATCGATCAATCCTTTTGAGATAATATCTCCGGACAGAGTAAGATTACCGGCTCCCACGGATATGGAAATATCTTCACATTCAAAATCTTCAGGAATGTAGAAAGTAAACTCGGGACCTTTGATATTGGATACATATGCGGATTTCTCTCCGTCATATTTAAAGTCGTATGTATCGCCTTTTATATCTTCGGAAATCTCTCCGAACATAACGTCTTCATAGCTGCAGTAGATGGTTTCAAGATTCGAATCTGTCACTACGCTGACTTCACCGAAATCGATCGAGATCTTAATATCTTTCACATCACTCGCCATAATCCCGTCGGTATAATTATCTGTATCGGCTCTTTCCGAGATAGAACGCGTAACCGTATAGGATCTGGTTATTTTTGAAACACCTCTCATTGTCAGTATGATCGGAAGACAGAGAATGAGCAATGCACCTATCGCAATTAGAACTATTCCCCATACCGGGAAAGGCTTTTTGACGGGAGTCGCATAATTTGCCGTCGCGTACGTTAATCCGGTATTTGTTATGTCTTCAACGGGAGTTTTTACAAATTCATTGTTTCCAAGGCTTTCTCTTATTTTCCTTGCAACTTCCTCTGGACTTCCGAGATCTTCGATAGCCTGATCTGCGTTCTCGTCTCCGGCCTCATCAAAGTAGTCATTATAAAATTTCATGGCTTCTTTTCTTTCCTCAACGGAAATATCCTGGAGTAAAGTTGCTATCGCTGTAAGATATTCACTTCTGGTCATCTTTCTTCCTCCCCATTAAAAATCAAATCCAATTTTTTACTGTAATCGTTCCATTCGGATTTTGTACGGTCAAGCAAAGAATGTCCGTCATCCGTGATCTTATAGTATCTTCGGTTTCTGCCGTCACATTGCATATCGTATACGCTTAAGTATTGATCTTTCTGTAAGCGCCTTAAAACAGGATATAACGTAGACTCGGAAATATCAATTATATTTTTTACTTCGTGTGTTATTTTATACCCGTACGTTCCGTCTTCTTCTTTTGCTACAACCGCAAGGACGATACCATCCAACAAAGCTGCTGTCGTGTTAAAGACCATATTATACTCCTTTCCGATAAAATATCGTGTATATTATGTTTGAGCTAATAATATTATAGGCCATATAATATTGTCAATACCCTAATATGATTTTTTTTATTATATTGTAAAACGATCAAAAAAGACCTCGCAGATACGAGGTCTCAGACAGTTATGTACAAAGAAAACTAAGCGCTAACGGTTTCTCCTTTGGGAGGCATTTTTGAATACAATACCTTCAAAAGGATCGGGGTTAGTATAGAAGATGTTATGATCAGTAAAATAACCGCAGTAAAATAAACGGGACTTACAAGTCCGACCGATAAGCCTTTCTGTGAAACGATCAGGGCAACTTCTCCTCTTGTCATCATACCGACGCCAATCTTTAATGAATCGGCCCATGAAAACTTACATATTTTTGCAACAAGACCGCATCCGATAATCTTACAAAGCAAACCTACCAAAACAAAACATACCGCAAACACAAGGATCGACATATTAAGGTCGCTTATGTCGGTCTTAAGTCCGATACTCGCAAAAAATATGGGACCGAAGAGCATGTATGAATTGATATCCATCTTTTCCGCTATATATTCGGAATCTCTGATGTTACAAAGAATGATACCGGCAACATAAGCACCCGTAATGTCAGCGATACCGAAATATTTTTCGGCAACATAAGACATCGCAAGGCAAAGAGCAAGTCCCATGATCGGAATCCTTCTCGTATGGGGATATCTTGAATCGAAAAACTTAAACAGCTTATATATAAGTAATCCGACTACGATCGAGAAAACAAAGAACAATGTGGTTTTTAAGCAAACCGTTCCCGCACTGACCGATCCGTTTGAAAGACCGACAACTACCGTAAGTACGATAATGCCGATGACATCGTCGATTATGGCGGCACTAAGGATAGTAGTTCCGATCGTTCCTTTAAGCTTGCCCATCTCTCTTAGAGCCTGAACTGTTATACTGACACTTGTTGCTGTAAGAATGACTCCGATAAATACAGCCGAATAAAAATCTCTGCTGCCTATTTCGGCAAAACCGTAAAAGCATCCGTAAAGGAGCGTTCCTCCGACAAGCGGTACAAAAACGCCCGCACAGGCAATGAGAGTTGCTTTAACGCCTGTCTTTATAAGATCACGAAGATTTGTTTCAAGACCTGCAGAGAACATCAAAAGGATAACTCCGATCTCGGCCATCTTCGTAAGAAAATCACTTAAATTGACAATTCCGAGCACACTCGGTCCGATAAGCAATCCCGCTATGATCTCTCCGACAACCTGAGGAGCTTTGCATTTTCTTGCCAGTATTCCGAATAACTTTGCAAAAACAACTATTATTGCCAGATCCTTAAAAATCACAAATGATTCCATTTATATAACCTCCGGAAAGAAGAAACCTTATCTTCTTTCGTTTCTGATCCTCTCTTTATTCTTTTTAAACCGTTCGGCGCGCTCAATTATGTCTATTGCGTCGTTTTCCGAGATGATTTTCCGAGTTTTGACGGTAAAATATCTTCCGTCCTCACTCTTTCTTATTCGTACTTTTATTTTTATATATCCGTGTGTCTCACATTTTGAAAGCCCAAGGAAATACTTGCCTGTCGGTGAGAAAAACTTTACTATCCTTTTGGCTTTAGAATTGCATATATAGCAATTGCAATTCTTTACCGTCCTGTCATTTATAAGATCCTCTTTTGTATTAAAAGTTCTTGAAATGTATTTGTCGTAATTGCCAAAGAAAAGACTCAACTCCGATTTTTTATCTTTCGGCGGATTAAAAACATCGTACGAATAGTGACGAAGCGTATCGTCTCTCTTTATCATCGAAAATACTTTTGCGGCATAATAAGCATCACTGAAAGCCCGATGGAAAGGAATATCCTTTTCGATCTTCAGCATATCGACCGCCGTTTCCAATGCCACTCGCTTGTTGTTTTCTTCGTACTCCAATGCAAACAGTTTCTGGACGTCATAGAACGCAAACGGCCCGTCTGACAACGGTTTTATGTTGTAATAATGCATATTTCTTTGAAGTTCGTACAGATCTAACGGTCCCCAGGTACAAAAAACCGGGTCCGGTCCGCACCAATCAAGGAAATGCTCTATAACTTCAGGGAAAGGTCGCTCGTTTTTTAGCTCCCTCATCTTAAGATGAATGATCTTTTCCGTCATAAAGTGCATGGTTTTAAAGACCTGCGGTTTTACCAGTTCGGAAAACTCGCCTGTCATCAGTCTGTCGGCACTTAACTTAACGGCACCTATCTCTATGATCTCAAATGTCAGAGGCTGACCGGGAACAGGTTTCGTGGAAACACCCTGATTCCATTCCAGGTCCAAAACAATGTAGTTCATTACTGTCTCCCTGTAAAACGGGAAAAAAAGTCCGGTTTTCCCGGACCTTTTCCTTTAAACGTTCCCGACGGGAATCGAACCCATAGCTAGCGCTTAGGAGGCGCTTGTTTTATCCGTTAAACTACGAGAACATTGAAAATCGATTATTCGGGATAAATTATGGTTCCCTGTAACCAAATATTACCCTTAAATCGTCTTCCGACTTCGGGTTCTCCCAAAAGATCGCCCTTATTTATGCAAATTGCAATCTTAACTTCATTGCAAAGAAGCATCATCTGGTACACTTCTTCTTCGGTCAGTACATTCTTTACCAGTCTGCAGCTTACTATTTCTCCAAGAACGGAGTATTGATCGCACTCAACACCGTAAGGCATAAAATATGTATCAACCAAAGTAAAAAGATCGTAATTCTTTATCTTTCTGGAAATCTGCGAATACATATCCATATCGTTTAAAGTTAACGATTCCATGGCATTTTCGTCGCCTTTTTTCGCAGCTTCCATCAGTTTCTCGCGCGTCTTTTTGTTTTCTTTTGCCTTGATCACCTCATCCGGCTTCTTTAAAAGCGGCATCACTATCGTACCTTCTAAAGATAGACCTGTCAATGATAGTTTCGTATCCGAAGAAGGCAATGAATCCGTGTTTTTCTTAATGATGTAGGGTATCTTGTTTGCAAGATAGAAGATGATGGTAATGCCTACTCTCTCATCTTCACATATCCCGGCATAAGAGATCGTTGCGGCGTGTCTTTCCACAGTTATCTTCTCGGTGGAAGAAATATTGTCTGCTCTGAAAAAAGGATAACTGTAATGATAGACAAACTTATCCTCTTTGTCCATTTCTCCGCAGACGGTTATCCCCATTGCGGGTCCGAAATATGTTGAATACTCGGCCAAGAGGATATCGTTGTCATATGTGGTAAAGAAACGTTCTTTTGAATTTTTGATTGTTATATCGATCAAAGGCTGTGTGATCTCCCGGCTTTTAAATCCGGAAAATCCCACTGCCCGCAAATACTTGTGCACTTTTCTTTCCTTATTGTAACTTGGTCTTTCCACCCATATAAGGTCTTAATACTTCGGGAATATCAACGCTTCCGTCGGCATTTAAATGATTTTCCAAAAATGCGATGAGCATTCTGGGAGGTGCAACGACCGTATTGTTTAATGTATGAGCGAAATACTTGTTTCCGTCTTTATCCTTTACGCGGATCTTAAGTCTTCTTGCCTGTGCGTCGCCGAGATTTGAACACGATCCGACTTCAAAATACTTCTTCTGTCTGGGAGACCATGCTTCAACATCGTAAGATTTAACCTTAAGATCTGCAAGATCGCCCGAACAGCATTCTATGGTACGTACAGGAATATCCATGGATCTGAAAAGATCAACGGTGTTCTGCCATAGTTTGTCAAACCACATTTTCGAATCTTCGGGCTTGCATACTACGATCATCTCCTGTTTTTCAAACTGGTGGATTCTGTAAACACCACGTTCTTCTATACCGTGAGCTCCTTTTTCTTTTCTGAAGCACGGAGAGTAGCTTGTAAGTGTTAAAGGAAGCTTCTCTTCATCGGTGATCGTGTCGATGAATTTACCGATCATAGAATGCTCGCTTGTTCCGATAAGATAAAGATCTTCACCCTCGATCTTGTACATCATGGCATCCATTTCGGCAAAACTCATAACACCGGTAACTACGTTCGAACGGATCATGAACGGAGGTACACAATATGTAAATCCTCTGTCTATCATGAAATCTCTTGCATAAGCGATAACTGCGGAATGAAGTCTTGCGATATCGCCCATGAGATAGTAAAAACCGTTTCCGGCTACTTTTCCTGCCGCATCAAGATCTATTCCGTTGAATTTCTCCATGATCTCGGTATGATAAGGAATCTCAAAATCCGGAACCACGGGTTCGCCGTATTTCTTTATTTCTACATTTTCGCTGTCGTCTTTACCGATAGGAACCGTAGGATCGATAATGTTGGGGATCACCATCATTATCTTGTTTGTTTTTTCTTCGAGCTCTTTTTGTTTTTCATCAAGTTCAGCAAGCTTTTCGGCTTCTCTTGCCACTTCTTTTTTAAGCTCTTCGGCTTCTTCTTTTTTACCCTGCTGCATCAATGCGCCGATGTTTTTGGAGATCTTGTTTCTGTTTGCCTTAAGATCGTCGGCTTCCTGCTGAGTTTTTCTGCGGGCTTCATCAAGTTCTATCACTTCATCTACAAGCTTGATCTTTTCGTCCTGAAATTTTTTCCTGATGTTTTCCTTAACGGCTTCAGGATTCTCTCTTAAAAATTTAATGTCAATCATCTCAAACTCCTTTTACATGATAACTTTTTCAATATATACGGTCCTGACATCCAAAAGATCGATGATCCTGTCTTCTTTGATGTCCTCCCCTTCATTGTCCTTAACCACTTTAAGAACCGGTCTTTCCGGGAACTGCTTGTTTTGCTTAAGCACTATTGCGATCTCGCCTGTGTTTAAAGATACAAGACTTCCGGCCGGATAAACTGCTGTAAATTCCAGAATAAGATCTACAAGTTTATCGGAAAACTTGGAGCCTTTTGTTGCTTTCAGATATTCGACCGCTTCGTAAACTTTGGTCCGCTGGCATCCGATTCCGCAGATCATTTCATCAAATGCATCGGTAACTTCCAGTATCTGTGAAGTGATATCGGGATCTTTTGCATGCATCGGAAATCCCGAACCGTCAAGTCTTTCATGATGCTGAAGTATCATAAGCTTGCTTTCTTTGGATATCCATTCTTCTTTTTCCAAAGAAGTAAAAGCATAAACCGGGTGCTTTCTGTATTCACCCTTTTGTTTTTCTTCAAGCTCATCTATATCTATATTTGTATAAGCGAAATCAAGATAACGAAGTCCTATGTCATGGAACAGGCACGCCACTCCGAGGTCATGCATCTGTTCGCGGGAAAGTTTGAGTTTCGCGGCAAGTAAAATGGCGATCGAACAAACACTTATCGAATGTTCGTAAATATCTGCACTTCTTTCCCTTATATCAAAAATCTGCTCAATTATCTCTTCATTCTCTAAAATACTTGAGATAATGCTGTCGGCTGTTTTACTGAGTTCTTCAAGTTCGGCATTGTCCGAGTAAACGTGTCTTTCAAGTACCGATCTGACTTTCTCTCTGAAAATATCCTCAACATCTTCTCGCAATATTTGAACTTCTTCGGGCATAAGTTTTGTATCGTCGATCAAAACCTCTGTAATTCCAAGTTCCATCAACTTGGCTACATATTCGGGCTTTAAAACCGTTCCTGCCGACAAAAGTTCGTGATAATCCTGCGTTGTTACGGATCTGGCCAGTTTTTCGTAACCGACGATCTCCGATAATTTGCAAAGTCTCAATTGATTATCCCCTATCCATCGCTTTGTTTAAAGCTTCCTGTTCTTCTTTTCCTAATGCTATCTCACATTGTCCGTCGATGATCTCTTTGGAATATGTATAACATCCGTCAGTTCCGTGAACTGAATTGATTATAAATCCATTATCCTTTTCATTTAATAAAGCAAGAGAAAAACTTAATTTACCACCCATCTGCGCAAATGCGTCGTATCTTACAAGACCGGCCTTCTGATAAGTGGATTCTAGAGTATGAAAGATCACTCTGATATCTTTCTTGTTCTTTTCACCGAGTTCTCTGATCCTCGCGTTTTCTTCGAACATAAGACCTATCTCTTTTTCCAGACTCCTGGCGTTTTTACCTGCGCAGAATTTGTTGTATCTTCTTTTTAGTTTACATAACTGTCCCCAGAGTACAGCTACGAGGATCACTGCTATTAAAAGAACAATGATCAATATAAATGTGATAAGTCCAAGGTCTATATTTCTAAGACCCATTGACGAAAGAAATCTGCTTTCCATTCCTGTCTCCTTGATATTATCGGATTAACGGACAAAAGTACTGATCACTTAAGTAAAAACTTGATCCTGTCGAGATCGTCGTTTGAATAAAATTCAATTTCAATCTTTCCGGAACCGTCTTCTTTTGCGTTAATTGTTACTTTTGTTCCGAGTTTTTGTTTCATCTTCTCGGCTATATCCTTATAAAAGATCTCAAGATCTTCCGAAAGTTCTTTTTTGGGCTTCGAGGGCTTGTCACTTTCTTTTACAAGTTTTTCAACATCTCGCACGGATAACTTGTTCTTTACGATCTTTTCTGCGATCTCGAGCTGTTTCTTCTCATCTTCTATACCGATAAGTGCCCTTGCATGTCCTTCCGAAATACTCTTATTGATGAGCATATTCTGAACTTTCTTTCCAAGTTTGAGTAATCTCAAAGAATTGGTGATGGTACTTCTGTTTTTTGAGACACGTGAAGCCACTTCTTCCTGAGTGAGCGAATATTCGGCCATAAGATCTTTGTATGCCAAAGCTTCTTCGATCGGATTGAGATCTTCTCTTTGAATATTCTCGATCAATGATATTTCTTTTATCTGTCTTTCGGTATAGTTCCTCACAAAAACGGGAACCTTCTTAAGACCGGCGAGCTTTGCTGCTCTCCAGCGTCTTTCACCGGCTACTATCTCGTAATGATCTTTTCTGTCCTGAACGAGTATAGGCTCGACAATTCCGTGGATCTTGATGGATTCGGCCAATTCCTCAAGCTTTTCTTTATCAAAACTTTTTCTGGGCTGATCTCGATTGGGCGTAACATAATTAATGTCAACGACCTCTTCGGTGTTGCCTTCTTTTTTTGCAACATCTTCGATTATCTTGTCTTCAGCGACACTCACCGGAATGAGTGAATCAAGTCCTTTTCCGAGTCCTCTTGCTGCCATACTTGTCCCTTTCCTTTATATATAGCTTTCTGTCTATTGTTTGTTTTTCCTGATCAGTTCCTTCGCAAGTGATGAATATGCTTCTGCTCCGGCAGATCTGGAATCATATTCATTGATTGGAAGTCCCCGGCTGGGTGCTTCCGCAAGTCTGATGTTTCTAGGAATGATCGTATCAAATATGTGCTGTTTTAATACACTTCGAACGTTTTGAACAACATCTTCCGAAAGATTTGTTCTGGAATCGTACATTGTAAATACAACGCCTTCCATATCGAGTTCGGGATTGAGTCTCGATTTTACGAGATTTACCGTATAGATCAGCTGGCTCAAACCTTCAAGAGCATAATACTCACACTGTATGGGAACCAAAACCGAATCTGCTGTAGTGAGAGCATTGATCGTAAGTAAACTGAGAGAAGGAGGACAATCTATGATTATGTAATCATATTTGTCTCTGACGTAATCAATCTCTCTTTTCAAAATGAATTCTTTAGACGGTGCGTCTATAAGCTCTACCTCGGCAGCGGCAAGATTTACGTTTGCCGGAAGTATACTGAGTCTGGTGTTTTCTCTTTTGATAACACATTCCTCAACGGAACAGTCTCCCAAAAGAAGTTCGTATATTGAGTTTTCAAGTTCGTTCTTTTCTATTCCGAATCCGCTTGTTGTATTTCCCTGCGGATCGGAATCGATAACAAGAACCTTTTTCCCTTTTTCTGCCAAAGCGGCGGATAAGTTGATGGAAGTGGTTGTTTTACCGACTCCACCTTTCTGGTTTGCTATTGCTATGATCTTTCCCATATACTGTTTCCTTAATTGTTATACAAAATTTACTATAGCACTATTTCTGTTTATGTTCTATACAAAAAGATGTTTCACATATGTGTTTTTTTTGATGTTTCACGCCAATTATTTCAATATCTTGGGGTCATAATGTTTCACGTGAAACATATTTTGGGGTTGATCGAAATAAAAAGCACAATGTTTCACGTGAAACACTCTTCCTTGTAATAAAAAGCCCGTTTGGACAGTTAAACAAAGAAATAATTGGATTCTTTGCTTATAAAAATAAGAACATTACATCGAAACAATGTTATTTCGAATGGCAAAAACGGCCGCCTGAGTTCGATCTTTTACACCGATCTTCTTATAAAGCGCTGTGACATGATTCTTAATGGTCTGCTCACTTAACTTAAGTATTTCACTTATATCGAGATTACTCTTTCCGCTCACAAGTAAAGACAATATCTGAATCTCTCTCTTCGTAAGACTTTTAACCATATCGGTTTCGGTTTCAAGCTGGACAAGTCTGGCATTTAAAGACGGTATAAGGCTGGGTTCGATATATCTTTCACCGTTGTAAATAAACTTGATCGCCTTTATAAGTTCATCGGCTCCGGAATCTTTAAGAATATATCCGTCAGCTCCGCCATCCAATGAATCAACAAGATACTCAACCTCGTTATGAACCGTAAGCATCATAACTTTGATGGTCTTGGATCTCTTTTTGATATCTTTGATAAGTTTAATACCTGTTGTATCCGGAAGATTGATATCCAGTAATACAACATCAGGTTTATTTTCTTCAAGCAGGGAAAGACATTCTTTTCCTGTTTGAGCAGAAGAAACAACCTTTATCTCGGGATCAAATTCCAAAAGTTGTTTGATTCCTTCGCGTAACATTTTATGGTCGTCGACCAACATTACATTAATTGTCATAAATTACCCCTCTTTGGAAGTCGGAATGTTAACCGTAACTTCCGTACCTTGAGAAGAAGAAGAGATATTTACAAAACCTCCTATTATCTCAACTCTCTCTTTTAATATCTTCAATCCGAAATGATTATCTATTGCCTCCGCACCGTCTGAAATACCTTTACCGTTATCGGATACTTTAATGATGATATTCGAAGAAGTCCTGGTAATGTCAATATCAAGCTTCGTTCCTTCGGAATGCTTGATCGAATTTATCATAAGTTCCTGAGCAACTCTGAACACGGTAATCAGATAAATTGAATCAAGTCCTTCAAGTTCGTCCACTTTACTGGAAATATCCATCGTGGTCCTGTTCTTGTAATTTGAGATCTGATTTTCCAACGTTCTCTTGAAACCGAAATCATCAAACTGCATCGGACGAAGATCAAATATAGTTCCGCGGATATCATCGATAGTATCTTTGACAAGTTTTCTGTTTGATTCGATCTCAAGCTTTGCTCTTATCGGATCGTAATCAACAAACTTTGCCGAAAGCTCAAGATTATGCATAACCAGCGATAGATTCTGCAAAACCGTATCGTGAAGATCGGCCGCGATCCTCTGGCGATCATCTTCCTGAAGCTCCAAAAGTTTTGCCTTTCCCATAGAGGAAATAACTTTAGCCTCCTGTTTGGATGCTTCAAGTTCATCCGGATTTAACTCATTTAATGAATCGAGTTTTTTTGTAACATTGGAAAGCTTTTTATAAAGTTCGCGAACTTTATTCTCAAGCTCTTCTATCTCGCTCTTCTTTTCGGCAACAAGATCTTTGTAAACTCTTGAAGCTGATCTGGGAGAAAAAACGTTGTAATCGTTATCATCCTTTTTGGACAGAGATTCAATGTAATCGTTGTTCTGACGGATCAGCGTCTCAGTCTCAACAATCTGATCCTGCAACGTTTTACGATCATCCAGAAATGTTTTTCTCAATTCCAAAATGATATTTTCAGAACGTTCTTTGGACATATATTTCCTGCCTTATTTATAATGGTTTTTTGGACGGTGTTCCGGATTTACGCGGATACTTGTCCGAAGTATTTTCTTCTTTCCTGATTACAATTATTGTACGATGAAAATCGGTATTTGGAATATCAAATTCACAAAAGTTTTCAATCTTAGAATTAAGGATTTTTAATGCATTATTTGAAAGAGATATCTCTTCCTCAGCTTTTTCCGACTTGTATGCAAAAAAGAAACCATCCTTCTTAATAAAAGGAATACAGTATTCGCTTAATACCGGAAGTGCAGCAACGGCTCTGGCTGTAGCAAAATCAAATTTCTCCCGAAAATCTATATCATGGGCGAGATCTTCAACACGTCCGTGTACGGCATTAATTCCCTTAAGTTCCAATTTATCGCATACAACATTTAGAAATCTGATACGTTTTTCCAAAGAATCGATCAATGTGATATTAAGATCGGGCAAAAGAATCTTAAGTGCTATACCCGGAAAACCCGCACCGGTACCGATATCGGCCAGTTTCTTATCTTTTGTCGAATCTTCAAGTTTATCCAAACTGCCGTATACTTTCACAAGTGACATACTGTCGACAAAATGTTTGATGACTACATCTTCCCATTTTGTGATCGCTGTCAGATTGATCTTCTCATTATACTCGATAAGAAGATGATAATAGTCTAAAAAGCGACAAAGCTGTCGCTTATCAAGATCGATCCCTATGCTTTTGGAACACTCTTCAAGATAAGTGATATCAATCTCAGACATTTATCATCAATCCTTACTTTCGTTAAACCTGCTCAAATAAATCAATAAAACTGAAACATCAGCCGGTGTGACTCCTGAAATTCTGGAAGCCTGCCCAACATTTTCGGGCCTGAACTGCTTAAGTTTTTGTCTTGCTTCAAGGCGAAGGCTTGAAACATCATCATAATCGATATCCGAAGGGATCAATCTCTTTTCGTTTTTCTTAAAACGATTAACGAGGATCATCTGTCTTTCGATATAACCTTCGTATTTTATAAAGATCACAACCTGCTCAATAACATCGTTCGGAAGAATGGGCCTTTCCGGATCGAGCTCTGACAAAATCTCATAAGAAAGCTCCGGTCTGCATAATAATTCAGCCAGACTTGTTCCTGTATGTAAGGGGCTCGAACCATGTTCCTCCAAAAATTTGCAGACTCTTGAACTTGCACCCACGATCACACTTTTAAGTCTTGAAACTTCTTCATCGATAAGTTTTTGTTTTAAAACCGTTTTTTCATAAAGCTCATCACTTACAAGTCCGACTTCATGCCCGACCCTTCGAAGCCTAAGATCTGCATTGTCCTGACGCAGAAGCAATCTGTGTTCTGCTCTTGAAGTCATCATTCTGTAAGGTTCTCTGTTATCTTTTGTTACAAGATCGTCGATCAAAACTCCGATATAAGCTTCGGACCTGTCAAGAATAATCGGTTCTTTCCCCGAAAGCTTTCGACATGCATTGATACCTGCGATAATTCCCTGCGCCGCTGCCTCTTCATAACCTGAAGAACCGTTAAACTGTCCGGCACAGAAAAGTCCCGTTATATCTTTTGTTTCCAAAGAAAGCTGCAACTGATTGGGTTCAAGACAATCATATTCGATAGCATAAGCATTACGAACGATCCTGCAATTCTCAAGTCCCGGAACGGTACGATACATCTTAAGCTGAACATCTTCGGGTAAGGAAGAACTCATTCCTCCGACATACATCTCATCGGTATAAAGACCTTCCGGCTCAATAAACACCTGGTGTCTTTCTTTTTCCGCAAATTTAACGACCTTATCTTCAATGGAAGGACAATATCTCGGCCCGGTACCTTCAATGATGCCGGCATAGATCGGAGATCTGTCCAGATTATCTCTTATTATATTGTGAGTTTCTTCATTTGTATATGTAAGCCAGCAGGAAACCTGTTCTTTTTGAACGGATTCGGGATCGGTGGAAAAAGAAAACGGAACGATCCTTTCATCGCCAAACTGTTCTTCCATCTTAGAATAGTCAAGACTTTTTCCATCCATTCTGGCCGGTGTTCCGGTCTTAAACCTTCTTAACTTGATCCCGTTTTCGATCAATGAAGCGGAAAGAGAATTGGCTGCCTGAAGTCCGGAAGGTCCGGTATAAGTGATCGATTCACCGCAAAGACATCTTGCCTTAAGATATGTTCCGGTGCAAAGTATCGCTGCCTTGCAATAATATGTGGTTCCGGTATTTGTTACTACACCTTTAACTTTCTTTTTACCGTTTTCTCCTTCAAAAAGGATCTCTACGATCTCGGCCTGCTTTATGGTAAGATTCTCCTGATTTTCAAGCACTCTTCTCATGCTTCTTGAATAATCGGATTTATCTGCCTGAGCACGAAGAGAATGTACGGCAGGTCCTTTTGAAACATTTAACATCTTAGACTGAATAAATGTCTTATCGATATTTTTTCCCATTTCACCGCCGAGAGCATCGATCTCTCTTACAAGATGACCTTTTGAAGTTCCTCCTATATTCGGATTACAGGGCATAAGTGCGATAGAATCGATACTTACGGTAAAGATCATCGTCTCAAATCCAAGACGTGCGCATGCCAATGCCGCTTCGCAGCCGGCATGACCTGCTCCGATAACGCATATGTCCGTATTAAGTTTTAACTCATTTTTTGAAATATCAGGCATTTTTACTACACTTATCTATAATCATTTTCCCATACAGAATTTGCTGAATATCTCGTCGATCAGGTCGTCATCGGTTTCCTCTCCGATGATACGTCCGTATGCTTCATATGCATTCATAAGATCTACCGAGTAAAAATCCTCACTTAATCCTTTTTCAATACTGTCTTTCACCAGATCAAGTGAAGAAGAAACCGTCTTCAATTCATTTAACTGCCTTACGTTTGTAATGACAAGTTCATTGTCTGTTTTGAGCGTCCCGCTTAAAAAATCTTCGTTTATCTTTCTTTTTACATCCGATATTCCCGTAAGATCTTTGCAGGATATTAAAAAGACATCTTTGGACAAAGAAAACGTACTCTTAATCTTTTCAACATCCACAGCGTTTTCTTCATCCGTTTTATTAAGCAAAACGAAATGTTTCTTATCTTTTATATAGTCATAGATCTCAAGATCTTCTTTATCAAATTCCGAAGAAAGATCAAGCATAAACAAAATTAGATCTGCTTCCCTGGCGCTGTTTTTAGCTCTGCTGACACCGATGTTTTCGACAACATCTTCTGTATTTCTGATGCCCGCCGTATCGATAAGCTTTAAACAAACATCTCCGATCAAAACTCTTTCTTCGATCGTATCACGCGTGGTTCCGGCAATATCTGTTACGATCGCTCTTTCCTCACCGGTAAGTACGTTCAACAAAGAAGATTTTCCGACATTCGGTTTTCCTACAATGACCGTCTTTATACCTTCTTTTAATATCTTGCCTGTCTTAAAAGTCGCGATCAGCTCATCAGCTTCTTTTTTGAACGCTTCACATTTCGAAACAAGCTTATCCGTATATCCATCCAAAGAGATATGTTCCGGATCGTCAAGTGCCGATTCTATAAAAGCTATCTCATACAATATCTCTTCTCTGGATTTTTTGATCTTGGAATACAGGCTTCCGTTTAAGTGCTTAAGCGAATTATCAAGACCCGCTTTACTTTCCGAAGAAATAATGTCCATTACGGCTTCGGCTTTCGAAAGATCTATCCTTCCGTTTAAGAAGGCTCTTTTTGTAAATTCACCCGGTGCGGCAAGTCTTGCCCCGTTATTTAATACAGCTTCAAGTACGGATTTGCACACAAAAACACCGCCGTGGCAGTTGATCTCAACAACATCCTCGCGGGTAAATGTTTTGGGTGCCTTCATAACCGAAACCATTACTTCATCGATCATCTTACCATCAACAATGATAAATCCGTAATGGATAGTATGAGACGCATATTTTTTTAATGAATGTTCTCCGTTTTTGTCGATAAATATCTTATCAACGATATTTATCGCCTCGTCACCGCTGATCCTTACTATTCCGATCGTAGCTTCCGACAAAGAAGTGGCAACGGCAGCAATTGTATCATTGTTCATAAGCGTCTTTAGAAAAAGGTGCCTTAGATAACTAAGACACCTAACAAAATTACTTCTTTAATGTAACTACAACGTGTCTGAAAGGTTCCTCACCTTCACTGTGTGTCGTAACATATTTGTCATCCTGAAGTGCCGAGTGAATGACTCTTCTTTCATAAGGATTCATAGGTTCCAAAGAAACTGTTCTCTTTGTTCTCTTAACTTTGAACGCCATGTTCTTTGCAAGATTTTCAAGAGTGTCTTTTCTTCTTTCTCTGTAATTTTCGGTATCAACTTTTACTCTTATATAATCTTCGCTTTCTTTGTTACATACCAAAGAAGCAAGATACTGTAACGAATCAAGTGTCTGTCCACGTTTTCCGATAAGGATTCCCATGTCATCACCGGTCAACTCGATATCCATTTCTTTTTCGTCCTCATCATATTTAATGACAACGTTTGCATCAAGCTGCATGGCATGTAATACATCATAAAGGAACGAAGAAACCTTATCCTGAAGAGAATCTTTTACTTTTGCCTTTATAACTGCGTTCTTTGCGTGTAAACCGAGAAATCCGTTCGATCCTTCTTCGATAACTTCATATTCAAGTCTGTCACTTGTAACGGATAAAGATTTGCAAGCTTCCGTAATGGCATCATCAACTGTTTTTGCGCTAAATTCCATGTAATCCATCTTTTATCTCCTTATCACTTGTTGTTGTTCTTTTCATTAAATTCTTTTACAAGATTTGCTTTTGATGCGATGGAACCCTTCGGTTTATCTGATGCCTGGGCCGCAGCAAGCTTCTTCTCGTTTTCTTCTTTGATCTGATTTAATCTGTCCATTGCTCTTGTCGAACGGTTTGCATTGGAAGAAATAGCATTGGGATCGATTCCGGCTTTTTTAAGTTTAGCCTCTCTCTTTTCCTGATTCTTCTTGATAACTTCATCAATATCCATCTTATCGATATACTTGTTGATAGCTACCTGCTGGATACTTCTAACCACAGCACCCGCGATCCAGTAAATACCCATACCTGCGGGAAGCGTGAAACAGAAGAAAGCTGACATCAAAGGCATGAATGTATTCATAGCCTTCATTGAATTAGCCATCTGATCTGCCTGTTCATTACCGGTACTTTGATTCTTGGATTGCTGAGGAGTGAGTTTAACGTTTACCCACTGTGTCACGGCAGATAAAACAGGAATCAATACAGCAAGTAAGAGCAATCCGAACTGATGATTGGCAAAAGCTGTTTTTACGGTATATACAGGCGAATCACCTATGTTAAGTCCAAGGAAATTGTTGAACTTATTTAATTGGGCCATAACATTTATAACCGTATCTTTAAGTTCGGGGAAATTACCTGCGGCATAAATGGATTCCCATTCGGCTGTTGAAGCTCTGTTAAGAACATCTATAAAAGTATTCTTTACATATTCAACATTTCCGCTTGTAAACAATTCGTTTGTAAATTCGTTCTTAAACTGTCCCGCTCCCGAAAAAGACTGAAGAAGAGTTGTTGCGGGATCTTTTTTGTCGGCAAGCTTGGTAACAAGGTCACCGAAAGCATTCTTTATCATCGGAACATATGCCGGAATCTTATAAATAACTCTGTAAAGAGCAAAAAGAATAGGCATCTGGATGATAAGCTGAACACAAGAACCGGTAGGAGAAACACCATATTTTGCATATACCGCCTGGGTTTCCTGGTTCATGGCCATTTGAGAATCCTGGTCTTTTTTGTCCTTATATTTTTTCTGAATTGCCTGCAGTTCAGGATTCATCTTTGCCTGAAGTTTTGAAAACTTCTGCTGTTTTATTGTAAGAGGCAAAAGTAAAATATAAATAACGATAGTAAAAAGAATAATCGCAAGACCAACGTTCGGGATCTTTATCCAATTAAGAAAATTAAAGATCGCATTAAGAATGGGTCCCAATATATATTTAGCGATCGGACCCAATATTTTACCCGTATCCGGGTTAAGAATCACATAATACAAATTAATCCCTCATACTTTATCATCCGTTTTGGATTAGTACTTTCATACTTCGGATGATCGATGTTGAAACAGATATTAAAATAGCTTTGTAGGGATAAAAATCAGGGAACCGGATCGTATCCGCCCTTTGAAAAAGGATTGCATCTCAAAATTCTCCACAACGCAAGAAAGCCACCCTTAATAGCACCGTACTTTTCGATAGCTTCGAGTCCGTACTGTGAACAGGTGGGATAATAAGGACATTTTGTTGTTTTAAGCGGAGAAATGTACCTTTGATATATTTTTATCAATACAATAAATACTTGCTTCATGTTTTCGAAATTATGTTTTGAAGCTTCCCCAAGTGTAATAAAGCGCTTTCTATCTCAGCATAACTTTTGCCTTTTGCATTTACTCTTGAGACGATTACTATATCTAAACCACTATTAAATACAGCTTCGTGTAACCGGTAACTTTCTCTTATAAGTCTGGTAACTCTGTGTCTTATAACACTGTTTCCGACTTTTTTACTGACTGATATTCCGATTCTGTTTTTTTCTGTGCTATTTTCCAATACATACATGATGAGCAATCTGTTTGCGAAAGATCTGCCGTTTTTATAAACTTTTTGAAAATCCTGATTGCTCTTTAAACTTTCGGTAAATATCATTGCCTTTTAAATAAAAAAGGCCACATAAATGCGGCCTAGACTGTTAACTGCTTTCTGCCTTTAGCTCTTCTTGCTGCTAAAACCTTTCGTCCGCCTGCAGTACTCATACGTGATCTGAAACCGTGAACCTTTGAATGTGATCTCTTCTTAGGTTGAAAAGTCATTTTCATATTAATTACACCTCCTTATCTATTACCTTATATAATGCAAATTTCTAATTATATTTAGGAAAATAGCAATACGATTATATAAGGTAGTTATCTAATCGTCAAGAAAAACAGAATAAAAAAAATTTTGCTTATTTTTTTAGTTTTTTCTTTTTACACTATATGTTGTTATAGATCGATGTTAATAAAATGTGGATAACATACATTTACATAATAATATCCACAAAAAGTGTATAAGTTGTGGATAATTATATTTTTTTAAAAAAATTACTTAAAAAAGTAACGGTTTTACTGAATTTTCGACTGTGTATTCTTAAATAATACTTTCCACATCAATATAACATAAATATATTTCATAACATGGTTGTCAACCAAGTTATCCACAGGATGTGGATAAACTAAATATTGCGGTGGTGCATAAAGAATAATTTGAAATTTTTTCTTATTTATATTAAGATAAATTAGACTAATTTTGTGGGTTTATTGTTATTGTCCGAAAGAGAAAAAATATGTCCGAAATAAGTGAAAAATGGGAATTAATTAAAGATACGGTTCGTAATGAATATGAACTGAGTGATATTTCTTTTGATACCTGGATCAAACCTTTAAGATTCTACGATGTATGTGATAACACCGTAGTTATTATGATTCCTTCGGAAGCAAGTCACGCTCTTAATTATATCAATACAAGATATAAGTCTTATTTCAAAGTAACAATATCTGAAATAATGAATCATGAATACGATGTTGTATTTAAACTTGAAAAGGACGTAGAAGGATCTTCTAAAGAAAATTCTTCAATCAGTTCCAATGTTTACAACATCAATTATGAAACTGCAAATTTAAATCCTAAATATAAATTCAACTCTTTTGTTGTCGGAAGTAACAATAAAATGGCTCATTCTGCATCTCTTGCAGTAGCCGAATCTCCCGGAACAGCATACAATCCTCTTTTTATATACGGAGGACCCGGTCTTGGTAAAACTCACCTTATGCATGCTATCGGTCATTTTATTTTGGAACAAAATCCAAATATGAAAGTTTTGTATGTTACCAGTGAACAATTTACCAACGAAGTTATTGAATCTATACGTAGCGGTAATGCATCGGATATAACAAAACTAAGAGAAAAATACAGAACTGTCGATGTACTTATGGTCGATGATGTTCAATTTATAATAGGTAAAGATGCAACTCAGGAAGAATTTTTCCATACATTTAATGCTCTTCATTCATCAGGTAAACAGATAGTTATTTCATCTGATAAACCTCCAAAGAAAATGGAAACGTTGGATGAAAGATTCAGATCTCGTTTTGAATGGGGACTCTGTACCGACATCCAGCCTCCGGATTATGAAACACGTATGGCTATCTTAATGAAAAATGTTGAGAATTGCGATCGTGACATAGATAAAGAAATAATAGAATATATTGCTACAAATATTAAATCAAACATCAGAGAACTTGAAGGAGCACTTAATAAGATTCTTGCTTTTGCAAAGCTTAACAATGTTGAACTTACTTTAAAATCAGCAGAAGAAGCTTTAAGAGATGTTATTTATCCGGATAAACCAAGAGAAATAACTCCTTCTTATATTATAAATGTAGTTTCCGAACACTTTGGAATAAAAGTAGAAGATATAATTTCAAAGAAAAGAAATGCAGAAATAGCTCTTCCAAGACAGATAGCAATGTATCTTTGCAGAGAAATGACTGATATTTCTTTAAATGAGATAGGTTCATTTGTCGGAAACAGAGATCATACAACGGTTATGCACGGATCTTCCAAAATTGCTGAAGACATTAAAAAGAATCCCGATCTTGCAGCTAAAGTAGATATTATAAGAAAGAAGATATCCCCATAATGATCAACAATTGTTGTTAATATGAATGTATAACTTTTTATAAACATTATCATATAAAAAATGAATAAAAGGTTATTGTTGATAAATGATCGTTTATAAATAGTTTTAAGAACATTAACAACATATTTATTAAGACCTTTGAATGTTTATTTTAAAGGCAAAAAGAACATTTTACACATATCAACACTCTATATTAATAATAATATTAATTACTAAATATATATATTAAAAGCAAAATAAAAAACCGGATGAAAGGAATTTATACACATGAAAATCGAATGTTTAAAATCTAATCTTTTAAACGGTGTATCTATCGTTTCAAAAGCTGTTCCTTCAAAAACATCTCTTTCTATTCTCCAGTGTATTCTTATTAAAGCAAAAGACGGGATTATCACTTTGACCGCAAATGATACCGAACTTGGAATAGAAACCAGGATAGAAGGAAATATCATTCAAGAAGGAAATGTAGCTTTGGATGCTAAGTTTATAGCAGAAGCTGTAAGAAAACTTCCTGACAGTATGATTACAATAGATGTTGATGATAATTTCTTTACAAAAATTAAATGTGAAAAAGTAAATCTTGAGTTTTCAGGTAAAAACGGAGAAGAATTTACTGCTATTCCAAATATTAACAGAGTAAACAATGTTTTTATAAGCGATTATTCTTTAAAAGAGCTTATTAAACAGACTATTTTCTGCGTAGGTGAAGGTTCTACCAATCAGATAATGAATTCAGAACTTGTTCATATTAACGGAGATAATATTGAATTTGTTGCACTTGACGGACACAGAATAGCTTACAGAAAGAGTTCTTTAAAAAATTCATATTCGGAAATAAAAGTTATAATTCCCGGAAAGACTTTAAATGAGATAGAGAGAATATTGACAGGTGATCAGAATAAAGACGTTTCAATATTCTTTGAAAAAAATTATGTTCTTTTCGAAATAGAAAACACGATAATAGTTTCAAGACTTGTTGAGGGAACATATTTCGATTATGAAAAAATGCTCACAAAAGACTATGAAACAAAGATCGAAGTAAATAAAAAAGATATATTTAATTGTATCGACAGAAGTACTCTTATGTTAAGAGAAGGTGAGAAGAAACCTATTATCTTTGAAGTAAGAGATAATTTTATCAACTTCTGTATGAAAACAATGTTTGGTGAAATGAACGAAGATCTTAGCGTAAACAAAGTAGGAAAAGATATTGATATAGCTTTTAATCCTCAATTCTTACTTGATACCTTAAAGGTTCTTGAAGACGATGAGATAAACATTTATATGATGAGTCCCAAGAATCCCTGCATAATAAGAAACGAAGAAGATACATACGTTTATCTTATTTTACCCGTTAACTTTGTTAAGTAAAAAGATATGGAAATAATAAAATTAAGAGACGAATATATTAAGCTTGGCCAGGCACTTAAGGCTGCCGGTTTTGTAGAAGACGGTGTCGAAGCAAAATTTGTGATCACGGAAGGACAGGTGTTTGTAAACGGTGAAGTGGATCTTCGAAGAGGAAGAAAACTTTACGAAAACGACATTGTTTCTTATGACGGCAAAGAAATAAAGATTACCAAGTAGATTAATGAATATCAAATCAATCCAACTTACAGGGTACAGAAATTACAATAATTCAATAATATACTTCGACAAAGGAACAAATATACTTTTCGGAGACAATGCCCAGGGAAAAACCAATGTTTTGGAAGCAATCTTTATGTGTGCAACCACAAAATCACATAAAGGAGCCAAGGACAAAGAAGTTATAGGTTTTTATTCCGATGAAGCTCATATTACTTTATATCTTGATAAAGACGGAACGGAAATAAAGATTGATATTCAGCTTAGAAAAGATAAATCAAAAATAGTTGCCATAAACGGAAGTAAGATAAAAAAGGCAACCGAATTACTTGGTCTTTTGAATGTGGTTTTGTTTTCTCCCGAGGATCTTTCAATAATAAAGGACGGTCCCGGAGAAAGAAGAAAATTCGTAGATATAGAATTATGTCAGCTTGATAATATTTATCTTTACAATCTTTCAAAATACAACAAGATAATCGAGCAAAGAAATAAGCTTATAAAGGATTCTTTTTACAACAAAGAATTACTTGATACTTTAAATATATGGGATTCTCAGCTTGTTTCGTACGGTTGTAACATTATTGACAAGCGTGATGCTTTTATCGATGAGTTAAATTCGATAATCGGAGAAGTACACAATAAACTGACCAACGGAAAAGAACAGCTTGAGATACATTATGAACCCAATGTCGAAAGAAACGATTTCGAAAAAGAACTCTATCAAAATCGTGAAAAAGACATAAGATTCAAAATGACCGGAGTAGGACCTCACAGAGACGATTTTTCTTTTATAGTAAACGGAATAGATATCAGAAAATACGGATCTCAGGGCCAGCAAAGAACAGCTGCTTTGTCTCTTAAATTATCTGAAATAGAAATAGTTAAAAAACTTACAGGTCATGTTCCGGTTTTGCTGCTTGATGACGTTTTATCGGAACTTGACAGCAAAAGACAAAATTACCTGTTGGGATCGATAGGAGATATTCAGACTATAATAACCTGTACAGGTCTTGATGATTTTGTAGACAATAATTTTCAGATAGATAAAGTTATAAAAGTTATAAACGGAAGTATAGAGGAATCTTAGTATTCCCGGGAGGATTTATGGGTAACACCGAAGTAAAAGCAGAATATGGTGCCGATCAGATTCAGATTTTGGAAGGTCTTGAAGCAGTAAGAAAAAGACCCGGTATGTATATCGGAACCACAGCCAGCAGAGGACTTCATCATCTTGTTTACGAAATAGTGGATAATTCGGTAGATGAAGCACTTGCCGGATATTGCAGTGAAATAAATGTTGTGATCAATGACGACAATTCGGTTACCGTAAGAGATAACGGAAGAGGTATTCCGGTAGGTATCAATCATAAAGCAGGAATTCCTGCGGTAGAGGTTGTATTTACGATACTTCATGCGGGCGGAAAATTCGGCGGCGGAGGATATAAGGTTTCCGGAGGTCTTCACGGTGTAGGTGCATCGGTCGTTAATGCTTTGTCGGAATGGCTCGAAGTTGAGATAAGACAAGGCGGAAAATTGTACAAACAGCGCTATGAAAGAGGAAAAGCTGTATATTCTCTTAAAGAGATAGGCGAATGCAATTCTGATGAAACCGGAACTCAGGTAACTTTCCTTCCCGATAAACTTATATTTACAGAAACGACGATATTTGATTTTGATACGATTAAATTGCGTCTTCGTGAGATGGCTTTTCTTACCAAAGGTCTTAAGATCACACTTCGCGATGACAGAAGTGATGAGCATGCAAAATCTTTGGTTACCGACAGTATGATCGAAGAAGCCAAAGAAGCTTTTGAAGGAAAAGAAGAAGGCGACGAACAGTTAAATAAACTTATAAACCGCGCGATCGAAGATGCAGAAGAGGACAAAGAAACCGCAAAGAAAGAAACAAAGAAAGTAAAAGAAGTTTCTTTCATGTATGAAGGCGGTATAAAAGAATATGTTACTCACCTTAATTCCAGTAAAGAAGCTCTTTATCCCGATGTTTTATATTTTGAAGGAGAAAAGAACGGGGTATATGTTGAAGTAGCACTTCAGCACAATGATTCTTACAACGAAAGTGTATTCAGTTTTGTAAATAATATAAGTACTCCCGAAGGAGGTACTCACCTTCAGGGATTCAGAAATGCACTTACAAAAACATTCAATGATTATGCCAGAGCAAACAAGATCTTAAAAGATAACGATCAAAACCTTTCCGGTGAAGATATAAGAGAAGGTCTTACAGCTATAGTCAGCGTAAAGATAGAAGATCCTCAGTTTGAAGGTCAGACTAAGCAAAAGCTTGGTAACAGTGAAGCAAGAGGAGCGGTTGATAACATAGTAACCGAAAAGCTTACGATCTATCTTGAACAGAATCCTTCCGTTGCAAAGACTATCTGCGAAAAATCGATACTTGCTCAAAGAGCGAGAGAAGCAGCAAGAAAAGCAAAAGATCTTACAAGACGCAAGACTGCTCTTGATATAGGTGCGTTACCCGGAAAACTTGCCGATTGTTCGGATAAAGATCCCAAAAACTGTGAGATATACATAGTCGAAGGAGATTCCGCAGGCGGAAGCGCAAAGACCGCAAGAAACAGAGCTACTCAGGCAATTCTTCCGTTAAGAGGAAAGATACTTAACGTAGAAAAAGCCCGCTTGGACAAAATATATGCAAATAAAGAGATCAAAGCAATGATCACTGCATTCGGAACAGGTATTCATGACGAGTTTGATATTGAAAAACTTCGTTACGACAAGATAATACTGATGACCGATGCCGATGTCGACGGAGCTCATATAGCGACATTGCTGCTTACCTTTATTTACAGATTTATGCCCGATCTTATAAAAGAGGGTCACGTATATCTTGCTCAGCCTCCGCTTTATCAGGTAAAGAAGAACAACAATGTCTGGTATGCATATTCAGATGATGAGTTAAACAATATTCTTAATGAGATCGGAAGAGATCAGAATAACAAGATCCAGCGTTATAAAGGTCTTGGTGAGATGGATGCCGATCAGCTTTGGGAAACGACAATGGATCCCGAGAACAGAATTCTTTTAAGGGTAAACATTGATGAAGATGCTCAGTCGGAGCTTGACCTTACATTTACTACACTTATGGGTGACAAAGTTGAACCCAGACGTGATTTTATAGAAGAGAATGCGAGATTTGTAAAGAATCTTGATATTTAAAAGGAATTACTGAGTTATGGATGACAAAATTTTTGACAAGATCCAGGAAGTCGATCTTAAAAAGACCATGGAATCGTCTTACATCGACTACGCGATGAGCGTTATCGCGGCAAGAGCGTTACCTGATGTAAGAGACGGACTTAAACCCGTACAAAGACGTGTTCTTTTTTCGATGAGCGAACTTAACAACGGTCCGGACAAGCCTCACAGAAAGAGTGCCCGTATCGTCGGTGATACGATGGGTAAATACCATCCTCACGGCGACAGTTCCATTTACGGTGCATTGGTAAATATGGCTCAGGACTGGTCATTAAGATATCCTCTTATCGACGGTCACGGAAATTTCGGTTCGGTCGACGGCGACGGTGCCGCTGCAATGCGTTACACCGAAGCAAGACTTTCGAAGATTTCTATGGAGCTGTTGGCGGATCTTAACAAAAATACGGTTGATTTTGTTCCAAACTTCGATGAGACCGAAAAAGAACCTACGGTTTTACCGAGCCGGTATCCAAATCTTTTGGTAAACGGTACTACCGGTATCGCAGTCGGAATGGCTACCAATATTCCTCCTCACAATTTGCGTGAAGTAGTAAATGCAGTCGTAAAGATAATAGATAATCGAGTTCTCGAAGACAGAGATACCGACATCGAAGAGATACTTTCGATAGTAAAAGCTCCCGATTTTCCTACCGGTGCCATGATCATGGGAACGAGAGGAAGCGAAGAAGCCTACAGAACAGGTCGCGGAAAGATAAAAGTCAGAGCCGTTACCGATATCGAAGAGCTTCCAAACGGAAAGAGCCGTATAATAGTTACGGAACTTCCTTATCTTGTAAACAAGGCAAATCTTGTAGAAAAGATTGCCGAACTTCATAAAGATAAAAAGATCGACGGAATAGTCGATCTTCGCGATGAAACAAGCCGTGAAGGAATGCGTATCGTCATTGAACTCAGAAAAGACGTCAATGCAAATGTTGTGCTCAATAAGCTTTTTAAGCATACGCAGCTTCAGGACACTTTCGGTGTAATAATGCTCGCTCTCGTAAATAACGAGCCTAAGGTTTTAAATCTTCTTGATATGTTGAAGTATTATCTTAAACATCAGGAAGAAGTCATTACAAGAAGAACAAAATTCGATCTTAACAAAGCCGAAGAAAGAGATCATATTTTGCAGGGATTGCTCATCGCGCTCGATAATATCGATGAAGTTATCTCTATCATAAGAGCAAGTGCAAATACACAGGAAGCCAAGAATTCTCTTATCGAAAGATTCGGTTTTACCGAAAATCAGGCACAGGCTATTGTCGACATGAGACTTCGTGCACTGACAGGTCTGGAAAGAGAAAAGCTTTTAAATGAACATCAGGAATTGGTTAAACTGATCGAAGAATTGAAAGCGATCCTTGCCGATGAGAAACTTCTTTTGGGCGTTATCAAAACAGAAATGATCGCTATTGCCGATAAATACGGTGATGATCGAAGAAGTATGATAGGTCCCGATGATTACGATTTTGTTGATGAAGACCTTATTCCCAATGAAAACGTAGTTATCGCAAGCACAAATCTCGGATATATAAAGAGAATGACCGAAGACAACTTCCGTGCACAGAACAGAGGCGGAAGAGGAATCGTGGGAATGAAGCCCATCGACGAAGATTATATCAGAGATCTTCTCATGATCAATACTCACGGATATATAATGTTCTTTACAAACTTCGGCCGTGCGTATAGACTTAAAGTATACGAGATACCGGAAGCGAGCAGAACGGCAAGAGGTACCGCAATGGTTAATCTTTTGCAGTTAAATCCCGGAGAAAAGGTAAATGCGATACTTCCCGTTGATTCGTTTGAAGATAACCAGTGTGTATTTATGGTTACGAAGAACGGTATCGTAAAGAAAACACCGCTTATAGATTTTGCAAACATAAGAAAGAACGGACTTAACGCCATCAATCTTCGCGACGATGACAGACTTATCGAAGTAAAGACGACATCGGAGCATGATAAAGTATTCATCGTCACCAAGAAAGGTATGTGTATCGAATTCGACGAAGAAGAAGCAAGACCTCTCGGAAGAACGGCTATGGGTGTTAAGGGTATCGATCTTAACAAAGGCGATGAAGTAATCGGAATGCAACTCGATCATCAGGGCGATTCACTTTTGTTCGTATCGGAAAACGGTATAGGAAAACGTACAAATCTTGAAGATTTCCGACTTCAGCACAGAGGCGGAAAAGGACTTAAGTGTTACAAGATAACCGAAAGAACGGGTGAACTTGTAGGAGTTAAGGCTGTAACCGATGAGCATGAGATCATGATGATAACAACCACCGGCGTTATCATTCAGATCAGAATGAAAGAAGTAAACGAATACAGCAGGATCACTTCGGGAGTCAAGTTAATGAATCTTGATGACGATAGTGTAAAGGTTGCAAAGATAGCCAAAGTTCGTACAGGACTCGGATTAAACGAAGATTTCGATGAGGACGGGGAAGACGAAGAAGAAGGCGAAGAAACTTTGCAGGATGAAGAATAAAGAAATTTGTTAAACGAGACAACGGCGTTTCGAGAGATCGAAACGCCGTTTTTTCATTACTGAGAGTTATCTTCTTCTTTTCCTGTAATCGCTTCGCTTGATGTACTTACGATTGCGGGCAAAATGAAAACTTGAGATTATACGTTTGAACAGTAAGGCAACACACAAAACACCGAGTGCTATACCTATCCATCTGATTATCCGGTTTACGTATATGAAAGTAGGTTCTTCTTCATTTATCTCCATAAATTCGTCTTCTTTGGTAAAGACGAAAGAGGTTTCTTCTTCCTTGGATACCACAAGGCTGGCACTGCCCAGATATTTGCCGTTGTAATCGTAATCAATGTCGGCAAGGATGGAAGCGTCATCGTCATGGTAGGTGATCGAGCTGTTCAGATCGTCAAAAGAACAGTTTTTCGGGAGAATGATCTGTGAATCGGTATCAAGCGAAATGAAAGACGAAGAGTTACCGAAAACATCGTAACCGATAAGGAAAAACGAATCGTTTTTCAGATCGTAGCGTGTTTCGTAATCGGCGACCTTGACATGCTGGAAGTTATTAAAACCGTAATTGAACAAAGCCGCGGAATCTATGTATTGGTAAGGAGTTTCTTCTTCCATTACGACACATATCAGATTAAGACCGTTGCGCTCAGCTGCCGTTACAAGAACCTGCCTTGATTCATCGGTATATCCGGTCTTGGATCCGATAAGACCGTCAAGTTCATAAGTACCGTTAATGAAGTAGTTCTTTGTTGAAAGCCAGATGTCGTCGGGCTGCGTATCGGTAGGTAACCAGTGGTAAGTCTTGGTGCGCGACACTTTGGCGAGAAATTCATTTTTGAAATATTCTCTGCCTATAAGCGCAAGATCGTAAGCGGTAGTGTAATGATCGGGGTCGGTATATCCGTGAGCGTTGTTAAAATGAGAGTCGTTGCAGCCGATCTCTTTGGCTCTTTTGTTCATGAGAGAAACAAATGAATCGATATCTCCGCTGACATATTCGGCGACGGCGTTGCAGACTTCGTTGGCCGAAAGCACCATGATACCGTAAAGGCAATCTTCCAAAGTCATTGCTTCGCCGGCATCCATTCCCATGTTGGAAGCGTCCCAGGTTACAGAATGTACCGCATCATAGGAAAAAGAAACCATATCGTTTAAGCTGGAATTTTCTTTTTCCATGGCGAGCATACAGGTCAAGAGTTTTGTCGTACTCGCGGGATACATTTTTTCGTGAATGTTCTTTTCATAAAGAACGATCCCTGTATCGGCATCCATCAAAAGAGCGGAAGCGGCACCCACAGCCGGACCTTCGGGCCAGTTTGCGATCTCGTTTGATTGAACGGGCCAGGATTTACGTTCTTCCATGGCGTCCGTATATTCATCCGCAAAAGCCTGTATGGGAAGAGAGAGTATTAAATTAATAAACAAAGCGCCCGTTAAAAAGGCGGAAAGTATTTTTTTCAAAGCGTCTCCATTGTCAATTATGATATCTATAATACAGCATTTTTTAATTGACATGAAGAATAAAAATGTTTATATTTTCAATATAACTTTACACAAGTAAAGCGTTAAATTGAAATATGAACGTGCAAAGTTATCCGAATGCAGGTATTTTCCTATCTGCATGCGAAAAGGGAGGAAAAGTTATGGAAAATGTTTTATCAAAAGTAGCTGAAGTCAATGACGTGATAAACGGGTTTGCCTGGGGATGGTTCGCCATCTTTATGCTTCTTGGCACCGGTCTTATCTGCACCGTCATCACCAAATGTTTCCAGATCTCGCATTTAAAGCATTGGTGGTCACAGACGATCGCGTCGGTATTTAAGAAAGACACACATCACAACAAGGATAAGGGTGCCGTTTCACAGTTCCAGGCACTTTGTACCGCTCTTGCGGCTACGATCGGAACCGGAAATATCGCCGGTGTTGCGGCCGCTATATGCATAGGTGGTCCCGGAGCGGTTGTTTGGATGTGGATCGCAGCATTCCTTGGAATGATGACCAACTATTCAGAAAACATTTTGGGTATATATTTCCGTCGTAAAAATACCGAGAAGGAATGGTCGGGCGGAGCAATGTACTACTTAAAAGACGGTCTCGGATCTTATAAAGGATGCAAAGGGATCGGTAAAGTGCTCGCAATCATATTTGCTATATTTGCGGCTCTTGCTTCATTCGGTATAGGTAACCTCGGACAGATCAACAAGATCACGCTTAATATCGAGTCCGCATTTTTCACAAACGTAAAGGCTCCTGATTTTCTCGGAATATCATCCGTTAACTGGATCATCGGAGTGGTACTTATGCTTGTCGGCGGATTTATTATTCTCGGCGGTCTTCAGAGAATCGCAGCTTTTGCGGAGAGGATCGTTCCTTTCATGGCAGTAGTTTATGTCATTGGGGCCATAATCGTAATGATCGTTCATTATAACAAGATCGGAGCCATGTTCGCAGCGATCTTCAAATTCGCATTCGGTGCAAAGGCTCTTGCCGGCGGTATCGCAGGTGAAGCATTAAAACTTGCTATAAAGAACGGATGTAAGAGAGGTATCTTCTCTAACGAAGCAGGTCTCGGTTCTTCCGTTATGGTTCATTCAAACTCTAACGTAGTTGAGCCCGTTAAGCAGGGTATGTGGGGAATCTTCGAAGTATTCGCAGATACCATGATCGTTTGTACCATGACCGCGATCGTTGTTCTTTCTTCGGGATTTATAGATCTTGAGACCGGTGTTGTTGCAGAAGGCGTCAGCGATGCAACATTGGTTGCTAAGGCATTCGGAAATGTATTCGGAATCGGCGGAGAATGGTTTATCGCTATTGCCGTTCTTCTGTTCGCTTTCACTACCGTTCTCGGATGGTCACATTACGGCTCAAAAGCCATTGAGTATCTTTTCGGAGTTACGGGAGCAAAGATTTATAAAGTAATATTTGTAGTAATGATGGTCTGCGGTGCGATCATGACATCTTCACTCGCATGGGATATTTCCGATACGTTCAACGGTCTCATGATGATCCCCAACCTTATCGGTGTACTCAGTCTGACTCCTTTGGTGATCAAGCTTACAAATAACTACGTCGACAGAAATATTAAAAAGAAAGACGTTAAACCCATGCTTTCGGTCTTCCCGGAAATTGAAGCCGAAATGGAAGAAAAGTTAAAGAACGAACAGGAAGCAGAATAAACCGGGCACCCCGCATTAAAGCGGGGTGTTTTATACCATACAGAAAATGAGATTAAGACATGTAACAGGGTCCGAAGAAAAAATCTTCGAAAGCCCCATAGTAGTAAAAGAGCCAAAAAAACATAAAGGTAACTGGCGAAAAGTATTCGGAAACGATAACGATATTTATATAGAAATAGGAATGGGAAAGGGACGTTTTATCATAGATAATGCCCTTAAATATCCGGAAGTCAATTTTATCGGGATCGAAAGATATTCGACCGTGGTATTAAAAGCATTGTCGAAACTTGATACTTACGAGGAAAAACCCGAAAATCTTCGTTTTATATGTATAGACGCCAAAGAACTTCCGGAAGTGTTCGACAACGAGGAAGTATCAAAGATCTACTTAAATTTCTCCGATCCCTGGCCCAAAGACAGACATGCAAAAAGAAGGCTTGAATCGAGACAGTTTTTAAGTATTTACGAAAAGATCATCAAAAAAGATGCTTTGATCGAATTTAAGACAGACAACAGAACGTTGTTTGATTTTGCTCTTGAAGAACTTAAACCCGCAGGTTGGAGTGCATCGGTCGTAACATACGATCTTCATGCCGATGACTTACTCATGAAAGACAATATCATGACCGAGTACGAAGAAAAGTTCTCAAGCATCGGCAATCCAATATGTAAGTACGTGATCAAAAAGAGCAATTAATAAACGAAACGCTTGCCATAAATATTCTATTATGGTACTATGCTATCGCACTAAAGTGATGAAAGGATTTTTATTATGAAAAAGTTATTTACAGTATTATTGGCAGGAGTGATGGTACTTTCACTTGCCGCATGCGGAAAGACCGCTGAAAGTTCAAACACATTTACAATGGGTATCGACCCTGAATATCCTCCCTTCTCTTCATTGGGAGATGACGGAAAATATACCGGATTTGATGTTGAAGTATGTCAGGCAGTTTGCGATAAGCTTGGCTGGGAAATGAAGATCTTCGAAGTTAACTGGGATGAGAAACTTGTTCAACTTGATTCCAACGAATGTGACTGCGTATGGTCGGGAATGACTATCCTTGACAGCATGAAAGAAGCGGGATATGTTATCTCAGCTCCTTACTATGACAACACTCAGGTATTGCTTGTAAAATCAGACAGCGGTATTGCTACAAGCGCCGATCTTGCAGGCAAAGATGTTGCCGTACAGCTCGGTACTTCCGGTGAAGGACTTCTTAACGGAGACCTTTCCGATATGGCCGCAACATTTAACAACGTGATCACCTGTGATTCTTTCCTTAAATGCTTTACCGAACTTGACGGCGGAGCAGTTGATGCAGTATTTGTTGATCTTCCCGTAGCAGTAAGCTATGCTCAGGAGCACGACGGATTTACCGTTCTTGAAGAGAGATTCGGTGACGAACAGTACGGAATCGCTTTCCGTTCGGGAGACGAAGCTCTTTGCAAGCAGGTTGAAGATGCGGTTAAGGAACTTGTAGCAGACGGTACTTATAAGAAGATCGCCGAAAAATATCCCGATATCATCAACAATCTTATCTTCTTACAGTGATCGAAACGGTTTCTTTGTACCGATAGCAACACTATAGTCAGTTTATAACATTCCCGGAGGTGCATGGCGTCTCCGGGATAGATTATCTTAAACGGGGTTTACTTTATGTCATTGTTGACCATGATCTTAAAAATGGCGGAAGGTTTGTCAAAGACATGTGCTATTTTCTTTTTGACGCTTCTGTTTTCACTTCCGCTCGGAATGATCGTTGCTTTGCTTAGGATGAGCAAAGATAAGGTCGTTTCTTCAGTTACCAGATTTGTTATTTCAGTATTAAGAGGAACACCTTTGATGTTACAGCTTTTAGCAGTAACTTACGGACCGTATTATCTTTTCGGTATTTCGGTATCTCGAAACAAGCTCATTCCAGTAGTCATTGCGTTTTCCATCAATTATGCGGCCTATTTTGCAGAGATCTACAGAGGCGGTATAGAATCGATGGCCAAAGGACAATATGAAGCGGCAGCGGTACTCGGATATACCAAGACTCAGACATTTTTGAAGATAATACTTCCTCAGGTGATCAAAAGGATAATGCCGAGCATTACCAACGAAGTTGTTACTCTTGTAAAAGATACGTCTTTGGCATTTACCGTTTCATATCAGGAAATGTTTACGATCGGAAAACAGATCGCAAATTCACAGACCAGCTTTACCCCGTTTGTGGTTGCCGGTGTGTTCTATTTCGTATTCAATGCCATCGTTGATTTTGGCATGGGAAAGATAGAAAAATCCATGCAATACTATAAATAGGAGGGGCTTTTTATGATCTTGGAGATGTCAAATATCAAAAAACACTTTGAAGACTGCGAAGTCCTTCACGATATAAGTTTGAACGTGGATTCGGGTGAAGTCGTAAGTATCATAGGACCTTCGGGTTCGGGTAAATCTACGCTTCTACGGTGTGCGACTTTTCTTGAAAAGATCGACAGCGGAACCATCAAATACGTAGGGCAGACTATCGCGCATACACCGGACGGAGAAAAGCCGATTTATCTTCCCAAAAAGGAAATGGTAAAGGTAAAAAGTTATTTTGGACTTGTATTTCAGCAATTTAATCTTTTCCCTCATTTTTCCGTTTTAAGAAACGTTTGTGACGCACCGATAAATGTTCAGAAACGTAACAAAGAGGAAGTTGAAGAAAAAGGCAGAGAGCTTCTTAAGAAAATGGGACTTGCGGACAAGGCGGATGCATATCCGTTCCAGCTTTCGGGCGGTCAGCAGCAAAGAGTTGCCATCGCCAGAGCACTTGCACTGAATCCCGACATTTTATTCTTCGATGAGCCTACTTCCGCTCTCGATCCGGAACTTACGGGAGAAGTTTTAAAGATCATCCGTCAGCTGGCTGAAGAAAAAATGACGATGGTGATCGTAACACACGAAATGAGTTTTGCCAGAGCAGTCAGCAAAAGAGTTATTTTCATGGACGGCGGATATATTGTGGAACAGGGAGATCCCGAAAAAGTATTCGGAGATCCTTCGGAAGAGCGTACAAAGCAGTTCTTAAGGAATTATCAGCAATGAAAGAGTACGATTACGTCTATGCAGATCCGACAGGAAACATAACGATACTTGTAAGAGACGAAGTAGCTGTCGAAGAACAGCCGAAAGTATCGAATTATTTATGTTTCTATGAACCTGACTGCGAGCAGGTCGGCTTTGTTTATTACGACGATCCGGATGCAGATATAAGACTTCGGATGGCCGGCGGTGAATTCTGCGGAAACGCAACAATGTCTGCGGCCTGTCTTTTTGCCAAAGACAACGATTTTCCGCTCTCAGAAGAAAGAACGGTCATCGTAAGAACATCCGGCACGAAAGACCCTGTAGAAGTAAGAGTCTTAAGGGAAGAAAAGCGTGCGTTCAAAGGGTGCGTCAAAATGCCCAAGCCTTTGGAGATATCCGAGGTATTGCTGTACTACGAATCAGATCGATATATGCTGCCTATCGTAAAATTCGAAGGAATGTATCATATTATCTATACCGATAAGATGTCATTGGACGACGCGGAAAAAGCCGTGGTTAAGTGGGCGGACGATCTTAACGCACCGGCCCTGGGTATCATGTTTTTGGATGAAAAACAATCCGTACTTACCCCGTTGGTATATGTTCCCGCACTCAAAGATTTTTATTGGGAGCATGCCTGTGCAAGCGGAACGACCGCTACAGGCTATTATTTATACAAAAGAAACAATGAACCGGTAAACATAGATTTTATCGAACCGGGCGGAAAGCTTAACATCAAAGTGGATAATGATGAAGAAATTTTCCTTACGGGTCATGTCCGTCTAAGAGATTGACAAAAGAAAACTGTTAATGTACAATTTCCTTTGTTGTCAGTTTTATAAGCACTGTCGGGGTGTGGCTCAG
>JAILEQ010000040.1 GCA_024687305.1 Lachnospiraceae bacterium
CTTTGGAAAAAAAAACCTCAGTGATAAATCACTAAGGTTTAAAGCTGGGGTACAAGGATTCGAACCTTGAAATGACGGAGTCAGAGTCCGTTGCCTTACCGTTTGGCGATACCCCAATAAAACATTTGCATCAGCACACTGAGATAGTATATAAGAAATGTTTTATTTTTGCAAGTCCCTTTTTAATATTTTCAACATCCCCTCTTCCAACACATTCAAAGTTCCTTCTTTGAAACTTCGGGGGATGTTTTTAGCATCGATGAAATCCGTCCCGATTTTCCCTGCGAAGGAGTCGCTCCTCCGAGCAGGACGTGCGAAGCACGAGAAAATCGTGGACTAGTTCATCGAAGCGTTATCCCCTTCAAAGAAGGATTTTGAATGGGGTGGAAGAGAAGGCAGGCGAAGAACAAAAAACGCCATGGCAAAAAGCCACGGCGTCTTGGTGAACTGTATGTCGTTATACGGAAATGTCGATGTTTGAACCGATGTTGGGGTTGACCGATAATTCCATGGAACGGTCGATCATGTTGACGATGCTTGCGCCCATCTGTTCGCCGGTATCGATTGCTTTTGATAAAACCGCGGTTCCTACATCGCTCATTATTTTGTTTTGTGACATTGCCATTGATAATGCTGCGATATCCATAGTCGGTCTCCTTTCCGATCTTTGTGATAGAAGTATAATACTACATTATTAACAGATAGGCAATTGGACAAATCTTGGATTTCTAAAATGAAATCCAAGATTGTATGCGGTCGCCAAATGTCTGCTCGTGCAAGCACGGCAGCCGCTTGGCTCGTCGCCTAACAAAAAGCGGCAGGAATAAATCCTGCCGCCTAAAATCAATCTGTTAAGATCAAGCTTTTCCGTCGGAACCAAGAACGTTAACGATCTTGTGAGCAACCATGTCCTTAACTGCCTGACGAGCGGGCTTAAGGTACTGACGGGGATCGAAGTGATCGGGATGCTCTGCGAAGTACTTACGGATGGTACCTGTCATAGCAAGACGGATATCGGAGTCGATGTTGATCTTACATACGGCAAGTGTAGCTGCTTTACGAAGCTGCTCTTCCGGAATACCTACTGCGTCGGGCATGTTTCCGCCGTACTGGTTAACCATCTTAACGAATTCCTGAGGAACTGAAGATGAACCGTGAAGAACGATCGGGAAACCGGGAAGTCTCTTGATGCACTCTTCCAAAACGTCGAAACGAAGCGGAGGGGGAACAAGGATACCGTCAGCGTTTCTGGTACACTGAGCTGCGGTGAACTTGTATGCGCCGTGAGAAGTTCCGATTGCGATCGCAAGAGAGTCACATCCGGTTCTGTCTACGAACTCTTCTACTTCTTCGGGTCTGGTGTAAGATTCCTTACCGGACTCAACTACTACTTCGTCTTCGATACCTGCAAGAGTACCAAGCTCAGCTTCTACAACTACGCCGTTAGCGTGAGCGTACTCAACTACCTGCTTGGTAAGAGCGATGTTGTCTTCGAATGACTTTGAAGAAGCGTCGATCATGACTGAAGTAAATCCGCCATCGATACAAGACTTGCAAAGTTCGAAAGTATCACCGTGATCAAGGTGAAGAGCGATCGGGATATCGGGATTCTCTTGAACTGCTGCTTCAACAAGCTTTACAAGATATGTGTGGTTTGCGTATGCACGCGCACCCTTGGAAACCTGAAGAATAACGGGGCTCTTTAATTCGCCTGCGGCTTCTGTGATACCCTGTACGATTTCCATGTTGTTTACGTTGAAAGCGCCGACTGCGTAACCGCCGTCATAAGCCTTCTTAAACATTTCGGTTGTTGTAACTAATGCCATTACAATAATCCTCCTTATGACTGTTTATTATATTAGTAAGAAGCAAACAGACTTCTTATAATTTTGGAAAATGTCCTCTCACATTTTATGCTTAATAGTGCCTCGCGGTCAAGATACTTATTGCAATAAGTTAGCCGTGGCAAATTAAACTTCAAACATGAGGTCCGCATATGTGGGAAGCGGCCATACTCGCTTATCCACGATTCGTTCGAGATTGTCGACAGGAACACGGAGTCTCTTCATCTTGGGAACGATCGTATCTTTGAAGAATTCTGCGAGTTCCTTCTCGTTCTTTATGTCTTTTACGTTGTCCATTGCCATCTTAAGTGCGGCAAGTGCTGTATCAAGATTGGTGAGTTCTTTGTTTACATCGTTCAAAAGTCCCATCTGAACCACGGGAGTGACGCCTGCCTGAATCATCTCGTTTACGGTATTGGCAAGTCTTCCCGAATATGTGGCAACTGCGGGCACGATCTGACGCGATGCCATGTCGATCATCGTACGCGCTTCGATATTTATGGTCTTGGCATATGTTTCGTAAAGGATCTCGGCTCTCGATTCAAGTTCTGCCTTTGTAAATATCTGGAACTTTTCAAAGAGCTGTACGGTCTTTTCGTCGCTTAATGTGGCGATCGCATCGACCATTGTGTTGATGCTCTTAAGGCCGCGTTTCTCGGCTTCTTTGCGCCAGCCTTCCGAATAACCGTCTCCGCTGAAGATGATCCTCTGGTGCTTCGTGAAGTTTTCGGTGATGACGTTATGGATGGCTTCCTTTTTGTCGGCAGCATTCTCGATCACGTCACATGCTTCGCAGAAAGCTTCCGCTGCGATAGTATTTATTGCTATATTGGGGCTTCCGATGGAATCGGAGCTTCCTACGGATCTGAACTCAAACTTGTTGCCGGTGAATGCAAAAGGTGAGGTACGGTTACGGTCCGTAGCGTCGATCTCGAAATCGGGAAGGGCGGAAACACCGGTCTTAAATGTGGTATTGCCCTTAAGGTTGCTTGCTTCACCGAACTCTACTATCTGATTGACTATGTCTTCAAGCTGCTCGCCAAGGAATACGGAAATAATGCAAGGAGGTGCTTCATTGCCGCCTAGACGTTCGTCGTTTCCGACGCACGATGCGCTCTGGCGAAGAAGGTCCGCATGCTTGTCGACTGCCTTGATAAGACAGGAAAGAACAAGCAGGAACTGTAAGTTTTCGTTGGGTGAATCGCCGGGATCGAGAAGGTTTATGCCGTCATCGGTAGTAAGCGACCAGTTGTTGTGCTTACCCGATCCGTTAACACCTGCAAAAGGCTTCTCATGAAGGAGACATGCCATATCGTGACGGATGGCAACCTTTTTCATTACTTCCATTATGAGCTGATTGTGATCCATGGCGATGTTAGCGATCTCGTAGATCGGTGCAAGCTCGTGCTGTGCGGGCGCAACTTCGTTGTGCTGCGTCTTGGCGGTAACACCGAGCTTCCAAAGTTCGATATTGAGATCGTGCATGAATGCACCTATACGCTCCTGAATGGTGCCGTAGTAATGGTCGTCAAGTTCCTGCCCTTTGGGAGCGGGAGAACCGAAAAGCGTACGGCCGGCAAATATAAGATCTTCACGTCTTAAATAATTCTTGCGATCGACAAGGAAATACTCCTGTTCCGCGCCGACCGAAGGAATGACCTTTTTGGACGTGTTGTTTCCGAAAAGTCTGAGTAAGCGGAGTGCCTGTGTGTTAACAGCTTCCATGGAACGAAGAAGCGGAGTCTTCATGTCCAAAGCTTCGCCTTTATATGAACAGAATGCTGTGGGAATGCAAAGAATGATACCGATAGCGTCTTCTTTTAAGAAAGCGGGAGAAGACATATCCCATGCGGTATAACCACGCGCTTCGAAAGTTGCGCGAAGTCCTCCCGAAGGAAAACTTGAAGCATCGGACTCACCTTTGATGAGCTCTTTTCCCGAAAACTCCAGAAGGCATCTTCCTTCTTCGTCGGGATGCTTAATGAATGCATCGTGCTTTTCTGCAGTTATACCGGTAAGAGGCTGGAACCAGTGAGTGAAGTGAGTTGCGCCTTTTGAAACGGCCCAGTCCTTCATGGCGTTTGCCACGATATCAGCCGTCTTAAGCGGTAATTCACCGCCTTCGCTGCGAATGGTCATCACTTCGTTGAACACATCATCGGGAAGATATTCTTTCATCTTCTCGATGGTGAAAACATTTTTCGCAAAAATCTCTTCTACGTTAACCGCATTCGACATGGTTCTCTCCTACATTAAAGCTTGCGCTTCCGACTCTTTTATAGTGGATTTTAACCAATTAAACAGTTATGGTCAATATACATAATGGTAAATAAACGGATGCTCAAACACCGCGTTTATCAAAAATATCACTATGAATTGTTTTTGACTCTGAGAATGTCGTTTTGATCGGCAGGCTCGGACAAAGTGATGCAGAGCTTCTGTCGTGAGTGAGGACACGATTCCATCTCGTTACCGTCCTCATCTTTTATCGACAATACTTTGACGGAAACGTTCCTGCCGTCGGGTTTCATTATCTCGATGATGTCCCCGACAAGAAACTTGTTCTTCTGTTCGATAAATGCCTTATTGCCTTCGGCTTTTTCGACGGTTCCAAGATATACATACTCATTTATGTAAGTGTTTGAATCGTAAACCTGATTCTCTTCACTCGGCTTTCCAAAGAAAAATCCCGTCGAAAAATGTCTGTACGTGCACTTCGAGATCTCTTCTTTGTACCAGTCGATATTTGAGCGGTACTTTTCTTCGGACTCAAAATAATCGTCGATCGCTTTTCTGTACGTTCTGGCAACGGTCGCCACGTAAAGTGCCGTTTTCATGCGCCCTTCGATCTTGTAACTGTCGATCCCGGCTTCAACAAGCTCGGGAATATGCTCTATCATGCAAAGGTCTTTAGAGTTAAATATGAACGTTCCACGTTCATTTTCGTAAACCGGAAGATACTCGCCGGGACGTTTTTCTTCCATAACGGCATACTTCCAGCGGCAGGGATGTGTGCAGGCACCCTGATTGGCGTCACGTCCGGTAAAATAGTTCGAGAGCAGACATCTTCCCGAATATGATATGCACATCGCTCCGTGGATGAAGCACTCTATCTCGGCATCGGCGGGAACGTTTGCCCTTATCGTCCTGATCTCGTTTAACGAAAGTTCACGTGCGCAAACGACACGTTTTGCACCGAGTCCGTACCAGAAGTTGAAAGTATCGGAGTTGGTGTTGTTGGCCTGAGTCGATATATGAATGTCGATCTCGGGGCAGATCTTTCTTGCCTTTGTGAACATTCCCGGATCGGCTATGATAAGAGCATCGGGCTTTTCGGAAAAAGAAGCAAGCTCTTTAAAATATTCGTCGGCGTCCTTTATGTCGGTATCGTGCGCGAGTATATTTGCCGTAACATGAACCTTTTTCCCGTGAGCGTGGGCATATTTTATGCCTTCTTCCATCTCTTCTTTGGTAAAGTTCTTGGCTTTTGCCCTCAGACCGAAGGCTTCGCCTCCGATATAGACTGCGTCGGCTCCGTATGTAATTGCGGTTTTTAAAACATCCAAGCTGCCCGCGGGCACCAGGAGTTCAGGCTTTTTCTTTTCCATTCTGCTTTTTCACGCTCACCGTAACGCCGTCCCCTACGGGAAGTATCACGGTCTGAAGTTCGTCGTTGTGAGTAAGTTCGTATAAATAATCGCGCATGCGCGCGTAGATCGTTCGGTTCCTGCGTTCAACGGCATATCTTGATTCAAGTATGTCACCGTCCTGCATGACATTATCCGAAAGAAGAATGCCTCCTTGCGAAAGCAGTCTCATTATATCCGGAAAGAAATTTAGATACTGTCCCTTGGCAGCGTCCATGAATATGAAGTCGTAAGGACCGTCAAGAGTTTTAAGTACCTCTGCCGCATCTCCTTCGATGAGCGAAACGCGTTCTTTGTACCCCGATCCCTCTATGTTGGCCTTCGCGATCGGTATACGTTTTTCGTAATTTTCTATCGTAGTGATCTTGGTTTCATAAGGTGTGTTTTCCGCCATCAATAAAGCCGAAAAACCAATGGCTGTTCCCACCTCCAGTATATTCTCCGGAGCTTTCAGCGTAAGCAGAAACTTAATAAGTGACTGCATCGGCTTTCTAATGATCGGCACATTGGTTTCTATCGAATATTTTTCAAGTTTTTCAAGAAAAGGTGAGTCAGGCGTCGCAAAGGAATCGATAAAAGTCGCCATTCTCTCGTCGATTATCATTCTTCTTCCTCTGTTTCTTCCTCGTGGTTGCCTGCCAAAGTCTTAATGATGTCTTCCATCGTCATCGAGGTGTTTAGCTCGTAAACGCCGGGAGTGATCTTTTCGCGATATTCGGACGCAAGTATCTGAAGATATGCCAGATTGGCGTCTCTTGTAAGACCCTTGTCATAAAGTGTCTCGGCGATAGCCTTATCGGACTTACCTTCCGTGATGGCAACCGTTACATCCCTTCCGGGTGCGAGTGACATTGCGGGTTCTGTGAAAACTCTGTACCCGAAATCGTAGGCTTCGACCGCTTTGGTATATATGAAATTAACAAGCCACACCGCCACCAGTATCTTGATCACAACAGATACAACGGTGGTGATGATATCTCTTACCATCTTAAAATTCATCAGTCAAAATCCAATCCTTCCGTAACCGTTAAGTTAAATTCACGGACAAGAGTGCATATCGCAGCCTCTGCTTCCATAAATGCGGCTACCGACCCATTGTTTATAACATCTTCGTATTCATTCGTCAATGCGTCCATGCAATCCATCAGATCGCCCGGATCCATATCGCTTTGATGAAGATTGAAGTTCTTCTCTCTAAGCTCGTTGACACGGTTATACAGTACGGGATCGGCTTTTAATACCGCCAGCCTTTCAGCGTAATCAATGTACTCCTGTGTCGATCTTAAAGTATCGATCACCGTTTTTGTAAGTTCGGTAATGTCGGTCATAACAATCTCTCCAAACTCATACATCCATGATTATAGGTAATATCATAGGTCTTCTCTTATATTTTCTCCAGAAGAAATCATTTAAGGAATCCCTGCAAACATTCTTAATTTTTCCCCAGTCGGTGATACCGCGGTCATATGCGGCGCTCACATCCTTGGTAAGTATCCTTGTTGCTTCGTCGAGTATCTCCTCGGATTCTTTAACGTATACAACGCCTCTGGTGAACAGTTCCGGTCCCGAAATGAGCGAACCCGAATATTCATCGACCACCATGACGGCTACGACTATACCGTCTTCGGACAGATGCTGTCTGTCTCTTATCACGGAATTTCCGATATCTCCGACACCGAGCCCGTCAACGTAGAGTCCTCCGGCGGGAGCCTTACCGACTATCTTGGCACTTTCTTCGTTTAAACTCAGTATATCACCCGAACGAAGGATGAAAATATTGTCCTTTGGCACTCCAAGTTCCGCGGCCAGTTTTGCCTGGGCCTTTAAGTGCTTGTATTCGCCGTGAACCGGTATCGAATACTTCGGATGAACGAGCGTATAGATAAGCTTCAGTTCTTCCTGACAGGCATGTCCTGAAACGTGTGCATCCTGGAAGATCACGTCGGCGCCTTTAAACAAAAGCTCGTTTATTATCTTGGTTACGGCCTTCTCATTTCCGGGAATGGGGTTCGAAGAAAAAATTACCGTATCTCCCGCACCTACGCTTATCTTGCGATGTGTACCGTTTGCCATTCTCGACAACGCCGCCATACTCTCGCCCTGTGAGCCTGTCGTGATCAGTACGGTCTTTTCGGGCGGATAATTCTTTATCTCGTCAATGTTTACAAGTGTATTCTCAGGGATACTTAAGCGGTTAAGATCGCTTGCGATATCCATGATGCTTACCATGCTGCGGCCTTCCACCGCTACTTTACGGTCAAACTTGTATGCTGCGTTTATGATCGTCTGAACTCTGTCCACATTCGATGCGAACGTAGCGATTATTATACGGGTATCTCTGTGCTCGGAAAAGATTGTGTCAAATGTGCGCTCAAGCGTCCTTTCGGACGGAGTGAATCCGGGTCTTTCGGCATTTGTGGAGTCTGCCATCAATGCGAGCACGCCCTTCTTACCAAGCTGCGCGAAACGTTCAAGATCGATCGAATCGCCAAATACTGGAGTATAATCCACCTTAAAGTCACCCGTATGAATGACTACGCCGGCATCAGAGAAGATCGCGAGTGCTGCGGCATCCACTATCGAGTGGTTTGTTTTTATGAATTCGACTCTGAAGTCCCCGAGCGTGACAGACTGCCCGAATTTGATGACTTTTCTTTTTACCTTCTTTAAAAGATCTTCCGATTCGGAAAGTTTCTTTTCGATTATTCCCATCGTAAGCTTTGTGGCATAAACGGGAACGTTAACATCTCTTAACACGTAAGGAAGGCCACCGATATGGTCCTCGTGTCCGTGTGTTATCACAAAGCCCTTAACTTTGTCTATATTGTCTTTTAAGTACGTTACGTCGGGGATGACAAGGTCTACGCCCAGCATGTCGCCTTCGGGGAACGCAAGACCGCAATCCACCACAATTATACTGTCCCCGTACTCGAAGGCAGTAATGTTCATTCCGATCTGTTCAAGACCTCCGAGAGGTATGATCTTGAGGCTTTCGGTTTCTTTGTTTATTTTGTTTTCCATCTTTCTCCTGTTTACTGTATGAGGTCGATGTCATCGAGCAAACTTTTAAAGACCTGACCAACGGCTTCAAGCTCTCCCTCATCGGAAACGATCTCATATACCCCTTCCGTATCCGACGTCTTCGAAAGATCTTTGAGCACGTATGCCTCACCGTCATTAATTTCGCTCTCTGTCACGAGCACATAATCAACACCGCCAAGGGTGGTTTTTTCAAGTACGTAAAATTCTATATTGTCGCCTTCGGCGCCCGTAAATACTATCTTTTCCATACGACCTCTTCGTGTCTTGTTCTATTGTTTATCAGTTACATTGTTCGTGCGAATATAATCTTCCAGAATGATCTGCGCCGCGATCATATCGACATATTCTTTGCGGTCTTTACCCTTTATGCCCGCCTCATTCATTATATCATCGGCTTCGACGGTTGTAAGCCTCTCGTCCCACATGGTAACGCCAAGTCCGGTACGACGCTCGAGACTTTCCTTAAACTGAAGCGATAATTCCGCACGTTCGCCTTTTGTGTCGTCCATGTTGAGAGGCAAACCAAGTACGATCTTTGTAACACCGTACTCCACGATAAGCTCCTCTATTCTGGCAAGAGTCTTTCTTAGCTTATTCTCTTCCTTGCGCCTTATTATCTCAACGCCCTGTGCAGTTAAAAGTAAAGGGTCGCTTACCGCAACCCCTACTGTCTTTGACCCAAAATCAAGTGCCATTATCCGCATAAAGATCTATTCCCAACCTTTGCTCTTAACGTAAGAAGAAATGAGTTCCTCGATGATCTCATCACGCTCAAGTCTTCTTACAAGCTTTCTTGCGTCATTGTAGGATGTGATATATGTGGGGTCGTCGGATACAAGATAACCCGTGATCTGGTTAACCGCATCGTAGCCCTTTTCTCTGTTGGCCTTATATACTATCTCCAGGATCTCTTCAACGCTCATCTGCTTTTCCTGGACTACTTTTAAAACCTGTGTTGCTCCTAAATCTGCCATTTCCTTAAAAATCTCCTCTGTATTTCCAATACATATAGGTTTACCCTATATAGAACAGTATTGACCCAAACGGGATTTTTTTCAAGTCAATTTGTCTGAATATATTCTTAATGTAGCACCCGTTACTCGTTTACATATATCATTTCTTTGCCGTACCAGCGGGCTGCAGCCTGATTCTGCTCCATCGTCGGATCTGAGTCGAGTTCGTTCTTTTTACATAAAAACCAGGGTCTCCATACCAGTGGCTCAAGCTCTACCACCGGTCCCGACGATTTAATAAATTCATCACGACTCATTTGCTCTTGCTTGTAATTGTAAGCTTCACCCGTATGAATATAGTAGTACGCACCATATGTCATAAAATTTCCGGCCTTATCTTTTGTGACAACAAAAGATATTAACAACACGATCACCGAAAGAGCATAAACCGGCCAATAATGAACGGATGGCTCTCTGCCGGTCTTTTTAACGATATATGCCGTAAGCACATACAGGAAAAAGAAAAATACCAGCAAAAATGTGATCTTTACCACACAAAGCGTTCTTGCCAGTCCCTCAGAGCCCATTCCGAACCAGCTGGGAGTAAAACCCGTCGCATAAAAGCAAAATCCGAGCACGCCGACTATGGTGGGGTTTAAAGGCTTCTCTTCCGTCTTCTTCGCAATGTCGACAAATATCGGGATCAACAAAATGACAGCCGCCAAAACCGAAAGCCCGGTGAAGTTATCAAGATTCATAAAGGCGGACTTAAAAGAAAGAAGTATCGATTCAACGGGTCCCTTTGCGACACCTTCGTATAATCCCTGTCTCGATGCATTTCCGGGCGCCAGGGCGTTTACCAGAAATCCCGCCGCGTATAAAACAATGCCCGGAACCAGGAAGAACACTCGCTTTTTATGTTTAAGGAACACGAAAAAAGAAACCGTCAAAAGAAGCAAAAGCCCCTGAAGCGCGGTAACGTAATTCGTGCCGCCCGCTACGATCGAAAGTAAGGCTACAAGTATTGCGTAAACCGTTCTTTTTACCTTTTTGCAGTCACTGTAAAAAGAAAAAGAAAAGGCGAGCATGATCAGCATGAACGAGTGGGCGAGAGTATAATGCACCGCTCCGTTGTACCAGTAGATTCCCTGCTGCGCCGAGTGAAACAGTAAAACGATCACGGAAGCGATAAACTCGCCGGCGATAAATGCATCAAGTTTCTCGGCCTTAAAAATGTTCTTGAAAAGGGAATATACAAAACCCACAAGAGCCGCCGCAAGCATAAGGATGATAGCAACGATCCCGATGCAATATTTGTTCATGCCAAAGGAAGCGGGCATCAACGCCATAAAAAATACCGAAGAATAAGTGCCCTGCCATGAAAGATAGGTCACTTTTACGACCCAGCATGCTTCCTTTATGACCTCAATGAATGAATGACTCGCTTCGTAAACGGTCTTTACACTGACGGCATAATTGTAATCGTCGTAAAAGGGTGTGGCAAAAAGAGCGAGCCTTAATACAGGCAGCACAACCGCTATGAGCAAAAGCGATGCGGCCGCCAAAAGCAGTTTCTTTCCGATCTTAACTTTAAAAATGTTTTTAAGCATTTTCTTTGATAACCTTTCCCATCATGAGTTCATCGTTTAAAAAATCGCCGATCGATACTTCAAATATCTCATTTGGTGCGGCATCGGAAGCTTTTACTGCCACCTTCACATATTCGGGAGTATGACCCGTGAGAAGTTTTTCGCCACCCACCGTTATCTCTTCTTCGAACAAAACGGGCTTGACTTTACCGATCTGTCTTGATCTGTATTCTTTTGAAAGAGCGTCTCTTAAAGTGATCAGCTTATGGCTTCTTGCCTCTTTTATCTCATCTTTTACCTGGCCGGGCATTTTGTCGGCGACGGTGCCTTTTCTTCGAGAATATTTGAATATGTGCATCTCGTAAAAAGAAACCGCCTTCGCAAACGAGAAGCACTTATCAAATTCTTCGTCGGTCTCGCCGGGAAAGCCCGCGATAATATCGGTAGTGATCGCAGGATCGTCAAAATACTTCCTAAGCAGTTCTACGCTTTTGATAAAATCATCGCTCGTATAGTGGCGGTTCATGCGCTTAAGCGTTTCATCACAGCCGCTTTGGAGCGAAAGATGAAAATGAGGACAAAGCTTTTTAAGGCGGCTTATCCTTTCGGCAAAACCCTCTGTTATGACTCTTGGTTCCAAAGAACTTAAGCGGATGCGATTAACGCCGTCGATCTTTTCGATCTTTTCAAGCAATTCCGCCAGCTTTTGATTTCCCGTAAAGAAAAAGTCATTATCTTCGCCGTCTTTTGAAACGGGAAGATTCTTATCTATACCGTATGAACTCACGTGAATACCGGTCAGCACAAACTCTTTGTAACCTTCTTTCGTAAGCCCTTCGATCTCTTCTAATATGCTTTCCTCGTCGCGGCTTCTCGCTCTTCCCCTGGCAAAAGGGATGAGGCAATATGTACAGAACTGGTTGCAGCCGTCCTGGATCTTTATGTAGGCTCTTGTCCTGTCGGCGGTGTGCGTAAGGAACATGCTCTCATATTCGGACGTTTGATTGATATCTATGATGCTGCCAAAAGAAGCCGGTCTGTTTTCCTTTATGTATTCGTTTAAAATGTTTAATATGTCAGCCTTTTTATTGTTGCCGATTGCAATATCTATACATTCGTCTTTAAGCACTTCTTTTCCCGCAGTCTGCACATAGCAGCCTACCGCGATGACTATGGCATCGGGGTTTGATTTCTTGGCGCGATGTATCATCTGACGACTTTTTCTGTCGGCGATGTTGGTGACTGTGCATGTATTTATAACGTAAATGTCCGCTTTTTGACTAAAAGGCACAACAAGGAAACCGTTTTCTTTGAAATTTTGTTGCATAATGTCGGTTTCGTAGTCGTTAACCTTGCAACCTAAGTTGTGAAATGCCACAGTTTTCATTCATTACTCCGAATTTTTTGTTTAGTATTAATCATTGACAAAAGAAACCCTTTTCTTTATGATGATGGCAAAGGTTGAAGTTTAAAGCAAGGAGGTATATTTACCATGAAAACAGTACAGATTTCTTTAAATTCCATCGACAAAGTTAAGTCTTTTGTAAATGAGATTACAAAATTTGATTATGATTTCGATCTCGTATCGGGAAGATACGTAATCGATGCTAAATCTATTATGGGTATCTTCAGTCTTGACCTTTCTAAGCCCATTGACCTCAACATCCATGCTGAAGGCAATGCAGAAGAGGTTCTTGAAGTACTCAAGCCCTATATGGTAGGCTAATAAAAAAATGTGGGGCGTAGGCAGGCCTTACGCCCCTGTAACTATTAACATGTAACTTCTTCAACCTTACAATTAAACCGCAGATGCGGAAGTACTTTAGGAACCGAAAAGCAAAAAACTTTTCGGTTTTTTCTTTTTCTAGTCTTCGCTCACTATTATTGTTTCTTTATCATCAATGGCCTTGTTCACCATGTCGTCGATCTTTTCTTTCAAGCATTCTTCGTGCTTTTTGATGATCCCAAGGTTAGGCTTTGTAACCGGATGCTTTGCCACGAATATGGTACAGCAGTCTTCGAAAGGAAGGATGCTGGTTTCGTAAGTATCGATCTTCTTCGAAATCGCCACGATATCTTCTTTGTCAAAGGCGATAAGAGGTCTGAACACCGGAAGGGTACAAACTTCGTTGGTTACCACAAGGGACTGAGTCGTCTGACTTGCAACCTGACCGATGGATTCGCCGGTAACAAGACACTGACACTCGGACTCCTTGGCGATGGCCTCGGCGATACGCATCATATATCTTCTCATGATTATCGTAAGCTCGTCATGAGGGGTGTTCTCGTAAATGTATAACTGAATGTCGGTAAAGTTAACGATATGCAGATAGATGGGTCCCGTATACTTGGACACTTTCTTTGCAAGATCTATTACCTTCTGCTTTGCTCTTTCACTGGTATAAGGGGGCGCATGGAAATAAACGGCCTCGATCTTGACGCCTCGTTTTGCTATCATCCAACCCGCTACGGGTGAATCGATACCGCCGGAAAGCAAAAGCATGGCCTTTCCGTTCGTTCCGATAGGCATACCCCCGGGACCGGGAATGATCTCGGAATAAAGATATATCTTGTCGCGAACTTCAACGGTAAGGGTGATATCGGGGTTGTGAACATCTACCTTGATACCGGGAACGGCGTCGATGATCGCATCTCCTATGCACACGTTAAGTTCCATGGAATCAAGAGGATAACCTTTGTTGGATCTTCTCGTGAACACTTTAAAAGTCTTATCCGTATTGGGATAAACTTTCTTAAAGTAATCTACAGCAGCCTTGGCAAGCTCTTCGGGCTCGCACATTTCAAGCCTTACGACCGGGCATACTCCCCAGACACCGAACACGCTTGTAAGTCTCTCGATCACTTCGTCGTAATCAAAATCGGTCTCCGCGTCCAAAAATATCCTTCCCGGCGTTTTTGACAAAACAAAGCTTCCTTCGCACTTCTTAAGCGCGAGCTTTATCTGTCTTACGAGCGCATCTTCAAAAAGATATCTGTTTTTTCCTTTGATGCCTATCTCGGCATACTTGATCAAAAATGATTGAAACATACTTTTATTTCCTTACAAATCTTGAATAGAACGGAATGAGTTCCTTTAATGTATCGAGCACATACTCAAGTTCTTCCCTTGTGGTGAACTCCGACATGCTTATCCTTAACGCTCCGTCCATTGTTTCGGCATCGGCACCCATCGCCTTAAGGGTCGACGATTCCTTTTTCGAATGCGATGCGCAGGCACTTCCGGCCGACACATACACACCCTTTTCTTCGAGTGCATGGAGCATTACTTCGCTTCTTAAACCCCTCACCGAAATGTTCATTATGTGGGGCGCGGTCTCTCGCACTTTGTAATTTCCGTTTTCGTCTTTGACGCAGCCGTTTACGACCACCTTATCGATCTTTTCGGCTTCCTGCAAAAAGAAACCTTTTAAATCATATAATCTTTCCGATTCCCCTGCGATATCTTTTGTACCCATCTCACAGGCCAGACCGATTCCCGCAATGCCGGGAGTGTTGAGAGTTCCGTTACGAAGACCTCTTTGCTGACCGCCTCCGAAAGTGATTGGTTTAAGTCTTATCTTTTCATTGGCATAAAGAACACCTATCCCCTTCGGACCATGTATCTTATGCCCGCTTATCGATAAAAGATCGATGTTTAAACGTTTCGGATATATGAGCGATTTTGTAAATCCCTGAACCGCATCCACATGAAAGATTATGTCTTTATTATAGTCTTTCACGATCTTTGCGATCTCTTCTACAGGCTGCAGCGATCCGACTTCATTGTTGGTATGCATTACCGATACGAGTATCGTTTCTTGGGACAGCTTTGCCTTTAAGTCATCAAGTTTAACGACACCTTTTTCATCCACATCGAGATAGTCTACGTTAAACCCTTCGGACTCAAGAAACTTAACCGTGTTTAGTATCGCGGGATGCTCGATCTTCGAGGTGATGATATGATTACCCGCGCGCTTATAAGCCATTGCAGCTCCGATAAGCGCAAGGTTATCCGATTCGGTACCTCCCGAAGTGAAGATGATCTCCTTTTCGTTTACCTTTAAAGCTTTGGCTATGCGCTTTGTTGCCTCAGTCACATACTTCTCTGCTTCGACACCCTTTGTGTGAACACTTGAAGGATTGCCGTAATCTTCAAGCATTATTTTATTCATGAGCTTAGCCACTTCCGGATAAACTTTGGTGGTGGCGCTGTTATCAAGATAACACTCCATTTTGGTTTCCTACTTTTCCTTTACGGCAGTCACTCCGACCCACTCTCCGAGATGATCGATATTAACGATCTTTAAGCCCGCTGCCTCGGTAAATTCTTTAACTTCCTCTTCTTTGGTATTGATGATACCCGACATTATATAAACACCGCCGGGCTTAAGCATGCCGGTGATAACGGGAGTTAAGGGCTTTAAAACGTCGGCCAGAATATTTGCGACAACTATGTCATACTTTTCATAGCCCACCTCATCCTGCACTTTTTTATCATCAATAACGTTACCTATCATTACCTTAAAGCTGTCGGGATCTATCCCGTTAGCCTCCGCATTTTCATGGCAGGCATCTATCGCACACGGATCGAGATCCGTTCCGAGGGCATACTTTGCTCCGTACATAAGCGAAACGATCGACAGAATTCCCGAACCTGTTCCGACATCGAGCATTACCGTTTCCGACGTTAAATACTTCTTCAATGCCCTTATACAAAGCTGCGTCGTCTCATGCATGCCTGTTCCGAATGCGGTACCCGGATCGATGTGAAGTATCTTTTTATCTTTGTCTTCGGGTTTAACTTCTTCCCATGAAGGGATAACCAAAAGATC
>JAILEQ010000032.1 GCA_024687305.1 Lachnospiraceae bacterium
TTACAGTTGTCATAGTTGATGTCAAATTTTACGTTTTCTGCCGTTTCGATCTCGGCAAGTCTTTCTTCAATGTTCTTAACGATCTGATTAAGAGATGCGTCGTCAACAAAATTGCAAAGGCCGATGCTGTAAGTTTTAACACCGGAATCCGTCTTTGCGGGTTCTTTTGCTCCGCAGCCTGCTGCGAGAACTGATACAAATAATGTTGCTGTGATTAAAAGTGCTTTGATTTTTTTCATGATGCGTTTCCTTTCTTTGTAAAAAAATAATTTTGATGGAAAACGCTTGGGGAAAAGGATATAAAAAAACCTGTCCCAAGCAAAGTTTGCTGGGACAGGATAATGATCTTTCCTGCGGTGCCACCCGGCTTGACGCTTTCGCGCCCACTCATCGCATACCATCATATGCTGACACTGTCTAAACTAACGAGGGGTCTGCCCCGTCTCACATACTAGGCCCTTAAGCCGTTCAGCTCGCCCTTAGAAGTCCATTCGGTTTAATGTTCAGTACCGCAATTCCACCTCCTGCGGCTCTCTGTGAATGAAGGGAATAAACTTACTTACACTTCCTCATCGGTTTTAATAACTTATACCACGGCAAAAAAAACAGTGTCAAGCAATTTTTATACCAAAGCAAAATAACGATAACGGATCGACAAAGCACTTTTTTTATCCGTTAGCTTGAATGTTATGTTCTTTTTAATATGTTTGGTCTATAATTAAGATGTATGCGGATAATTATCCGCATGCCGTTACGCTCCGTAGTCTTATGGCTAAATTCAATCGGAAGTACGTATTAAGGATGATATGTACGCTAAATCAATTTATGTTTTGGTAGATATTCTTGCCATCCTTGATCTTATAATCATATATCGTTTATCCGAGCGTATAAAGAAAAGTTACGCAAAATGGTTAAGGTGTGCTTTCGGAGCCGGATGCGTTGCGATACTTGCCAACATTTGTATCGCTCTGTCACCCACTGCGGATTTTGCATCTGTCTCTTACTGTTTCTATTTTGCTTCCATCAACTGGATATTGTTCTCCTTGGACGGGTTCTGCATGGATTACACAGATCACAGACATATTCTTAAGGTCAGCATCTGGTTTATCTGGTTCTTATCCATTGTGGATTCCGTTTCACTGTTTTTGAACTTCGTTTTCAATCATCATTTTTATATTTATGAGTATACCAATTCGTACGGAGTGCGTTTCTTTAAAACAGGTTTCAACTCTTTTTATTATCTGCACCTGACCACCGATTATATATTGGTAGCGGTCATGCTCTATTTCCTGATCTACAAGATCATTAAATGCAACAGTATATACAGAGCAAAGTATATCATCATACTTTCCGTTCTTTTACTCGTTATAGTATTGAACCTAGCATATATGACTTTCTCGCTTGATCTTGATGCTTCGGTTATTTTCTATGCACTTGCGGGAACGCTTATTTACTTCAGTATTACGATCTTTGTGCCCCGCTCACTTATGAATGCTACGATAGGACAGACGATCGATGATATGAATGAAGGACTTGTTCTTTTTCAAATCGGTGATAAATGCATTTACGCTAACTCCTTTATGAAAAAGCACTTTGATCTGGATATCACCAATTGTACTGTTGACTCCGAGCCGCTCGCTTCCGTATTCAAAAAAGCACGTATTACGGGGAAGCCTACGGAAGAAATAGATTATACGGTTAAATACGGTGATCCCGACCTTCCATCTGCCGCGGACAAGCATTATAGGATACGCTACAACAGGCTTTTTGACAAAAAGAACAGGGCGACCGGATCGTACTGTCTTGTTGAAGATACCTCAGAACAGGTTTACCTTATGAATGCTTTGCAGGAAGCAAAGGATCAGGCAGACGAAGCAAACAAGGCAAAATCGACTTTCCTGGCCAATATGTCTCATGAGATCAGAACGCCTTTAAATTCGGTTCTTGGATTAAATGAGATGATACTTCGTACGAGTACCGACAATGAAGTTCTTGAATACTCCGAAGGCATAAAGATGTCAGGTGACACTCTTCTGTCTCTC
>JAILEQ010000023.1 GCA_024687305.1 Lachnospiraceae bacterium
GGCTGACAGTTTAATACTTCGCATATAGCCTCTAATGTTGAAAATCTTATTGCACTGACCTTACCTGTTTTAATTTTGGATAAGTTCACATTGGATACTCCAACTTTTTCTGACAACTCGTTAAGACTCATTTTCCTATCAGCCATTACCCTGTCCAGTCTTAATATGATTTTTCCCATATCTGTACCTCCTTACAAAATCTCATCTACTTCATTTTGAAGTACAGCGCCATACTCCAGGATGGAATAAATACTCCAGCATATAAGTCCGCAAATAATTCCTACTCCTAATCCTATAAATATAGTTAATGCTACTGTTGTTACTATAAATCCTATCCTAAGCTGCTTAAGATTATAATCTGAAAAAGGTGTTTCCTCAGCGGCCAGACTTTTAAAAATCTTTCTTAATGTTTCAAGAATCACCGAGAAAACAATGCATATTATGCATCCAAGAATGCAGTTTAACATAAGTGGAATCCAGTAGTTGCCTTTTTCAATTGCTCCCTCTGTCAATATTCGAAACTGAAGCATTCCGTCTATTCCATAATTTCTCAGGCTGATATTTCCTGCTTCAATTTCTTTTTCCAGAACTACATTCAAATCATTATGAAAAATGAAACATATTATAGCTGATACTATAGTCAAAACTACACCTGCATTAACACAAGCTCTCATAATACCTATAACCTTACCTGATGTCTGGCAACGATTTTTTATAACCTCTAGTTTCTTATTCTGTTCATTCATGATATTAGCTCCTTTTTTTGTGTGATTATTTCATTTTCAACTTATTATTTTCTTATTTCTTTGTAGAACATCTTTTGTGTACACACATTAAAATTTTAATGTTTATCGATAAATAAACTATACCAATCATATATAACTATGTCAATAACTTTTTAATGTTTTTCATTAAAAATTTTACTTCTTACGCAAAAAAGCTGTGAAAACCGAAACTATTTCGATTCTCACAGCCTTCTATTTTGCTTTTATCCTTTCCCATTAATATTTTAATGGTTTTAAATCTATAAACTTAGATTTCTTACTTTTTGTAATAAATCAAATTCAATTATTTCTCAATATTCTCATCACTGATATCGATATTGCTCATCTGATCAAGAAGTGAAATCTTAAGGTCATATAATCTCTTTGAAAGGTCAACATATACCTGATGAGGATTAAACAATCTTCTTGTTTCTTCCCAAAGTGTCTCCTGCTCATTCTTGCAATATTCTCTGATGTCCATTGTCTTTGGACTCTCATAGACACACTTACCATCTTTGAATATAGGAACCATTAATTCCCTCACAGTAAATTCACCGGCATTAAGCTTTGTCTTTTTCCATGGTTCATTTGGATCAAAGAGTACAAGGGCCTTATCTTCTGTAAATTTTTCTTCATCAAGGCAGATAAGATCCGCTTTAATCTTGCCACTTGCTTTTTCATAGATTCTGTATATCTTCTTATTACCAGGATTTGTAATCTTTTCTGTATTCTCTGACAATTTGATCTTAGGTATGAACTTACCATCCTTACCCATGATTGCAGATAACTTATAAACTCCACCAAACGAAGGATTGTCTTTGGCTGTGATAAGGTGAGTTCCTACACCCCATGAAGTTATTTTACAACCCTGAGTCTTTAATGAATCAATAAGGTATTCATCAAGATCATTAGAAGCTGATATTACTGCATCTGTAAATCCAGCTTCATCGAGCATCTTACGGGCTTCCTTTGAAAGATATGCAAGGTCACCACTATCAAGACGTATTCCATAATAAGAAAGCTTAACGCCTTCTTCTTTCATCTCTTTAAATACACGAATTGCATTTGGAACACCAGATTCTAATGTATCATAGGTATCAACAAGAAGAATACACGCACTAGGATACATCTTTGCATATGTTTTGAAAGCAGTATATTCATCTTCAAAACTCATAATCCAGCTATGAGCATGAGTTCCTTTTACTGGTACATCAAACAGCTGTCCGCAAAGAACATTACTTGTTCCAATACATCCTGCTATGACTGCCGCTCTTGCACCATAAGTTCCGGCATCTGGTCCCTGTGCTCTTCTAAGACCAAATTCCATTATTCCGTCACCTCTTGCAGCATAGCATATTCTTGCTGATTTTGTTGCTATAAGTGACTGGTGATTTATTATATTAAGAAGTGCTGTCTCAACAAGCTGTGCCTGCATTATAGGCGCTACAACCTTTACAAGAGGCTCCCTTGGAAAAATGATTGTTCCTTCTGGTATAGCATATATATCTCCTGTAAATTTGAACTCGCTAAGATAATCCAAAAAGTCCTTATCAAATATTCCAAGACCTGCTAGGTAATCAATATCTTCCTTTTCAAAACGCAAATTCTTTATGTAATCTATAAATTGCTCCAGGCCAGCCATTATAGAATATCCACCACCAAATGGATTAACTCTGAAAAAAGCATCAAAAATTACCGTTTCATTTGCATTAGAATTTTTAAAATATCCCTGCATCATTGTAAGTTCATACAGGTCAGTTAAAAGTGTCAGATTTTGTCTGTCCATCTTTATTCCTCTTTTGCAATTTGCTTATGAAAGTATATTAAAACAAAAATCTTTCAAGAGCTCTTGCCTTCTCTTTTTATTGTAAAACTAATTGTCTATATATTAACACCTTTTACTCAAAATCTAAAGTAAATGGGTTATATTTCGGTGTTTTTAGCTTTCTTTCTCTCTTTATTACGATTCCTAAGATCAATAAAAAAATCTTTCAGAAGCTTACTACATTTTTCTTGTAATACTCCATTTTTTACTTCTACCTGATGATTAAATTCAGGATTATTTAGTATCTCCATAACAGATCCGGCACAACCAGCCTTGGGATTCATTGCTCCCATAACAACTCTTGGAATCCTTGCCTGCACTATGGCTCCCGCACACATCTGACATGGTTCCAATGTAACATATAATGTGCAATCCTCAAGTCTCCAGTCATTTATGACTTTATTGGCTCTTTTTATAGCAGTTATTTCAGCATGTGCAAGTGATGTTTTATCTGTATTTCTTCTGTTATAGCCTCTTCCTATTATTTTATCCTCATAGACTATTACACAACCAATTGGAACTTCTCCAAGCTTATAGGCTTTTTTTGCCTGCGCTATAGCTGCAAGCATATATTTTTCATCAGCATCATTTTCTTTTATTTTATCAGGTACTATTTTAATTTCTTTTCCCATAATTTCTTTTTCATACTATTTTACTAGTATTTGAATTCCTTTTTTGCTATTATATATACGTTGATTATACATTATTTATCAGAGGTTTTATATGAAGATTTCCACAAAAGGTCGATATGCTCTCAGAGTAATGATTGATCTTGCATTAAACAGTAAAGGCGAATACATCGCTTTAAAAGATATTTCAGAAAGACAGGGTATAACTGTAAAATACCTTGAACAGATAGTTTCCACCTTAAATAAGGCCGGCTATTTAAAAAGTATGAGAGGTAACTGCGGCGGACATAAACTTTCCAAAGATCCATCAGAATACGTTGTAGGTGATATTCTGCGCACTATGGAGGGTAACCTTGCACCAGTAGAATGCCTTGGAAGTGAAGAAATGGCTTGTCCAAAAGCTGATGGCTGTGCCACTCTCTTTTTCTGGAAGGGTCTTGATGATGCAATAAATGCATACGTTGACAGTATTACTCTTCAGGATTTGCTTGATCATGAATGATTAAGAATACGATTCTTCAATTTAATTGACAATTAATAAGAAACAAAGTATAATTTGCTAATTGAAGCCCTAGTTATTCAGGTCTTTATTTTTTAATACAGTTTAATTTATTATATTTTGATTTTAATGTGGCTTTGTAACGGGTGTATGTACGCCTTTATTGTACAGGGTCGGGTCTTATGCAATGAAAATCTGCGAACCGTGTCAGGTCGGGAACGAAGCAGCACTAAGCAGAACCTTTCATGTGTTGTAAGGGTGCCTGGCTTTGTCATAGAGATACGTACATGCATCCTTTACAGAGTCACATTTTTAATATATGGAAAAAATATGATCAATATTAATGATTACATGACAGAATGCACTCTGTGCCCTCGAAACTGTCACATCAATAGAAATTTAAATAATGGTTACTGTAAGCAGTATTCCTCTATCACTGCTGCAAGAGCAGCTCTCCATATGTGGGAAGAACCGTGCATTTCTGGTTCCAATGGATCAGGTGCTGTATTTTTTAGCGGTTGTAATATGGGCTGTGTTTTTTGTCAGAATTACGAGATTGCCCACGGCGATGTTCAAAAAGAAATATCATCTGAAAAGCTTGCAGATATTTTTCTTAAACTTCAAAATGAAGACAATGCTCACAACATAAATCTCGTAACCCCAACTCATTTTATACCACAAATTGTAAACGCTCTTGAGGCTGCCAAAAACATCGGGCTAACCATTCCAATTGTTTATAACACAAGTGGTTATGAAAATGTTACTTCTCTTAAGCTATTAGATGGTCTTGTTGACATATATCTTCCTGACTGCAAATATTACTCAGATACGCTTAGCCTTAAATATTCAAATGCTCCGGATTATTTTGATAAATGTTCAAAAGCACTTGATGAAATGTACCGTCAGGTTGGAAATCCATCATTCGAAGATGATCTTGGAAATATTTTTGACAGTTCATCCTATAACGATCATATAGAATCAATAGATGAAACTTATGATGATGATTATTCCGGCCCATTAATGAAAAAAGGAATGATAATACGACACCTTATTTTACCAGGAAATCTCGAGGATTCCAAAAATGTCATAGGGTATCTGCTTAAACATTTTTCATCCTCAGTTTATATAAGCATTATGAATCAATATACTCCTATGCCTCACAGTCAGAAATTTCCTGAACTTACACGCAAAATAAGTTCTTCAGAATATAATGAAATCATCGATTTCGCTCTTGATAACGGAATTGAAAATGGCTTTTTTCAGGGCGATGATACTGCTACAGACAGCTTTATTCCAGCATTCGATTTTAAGGGCCTTGATTGAAAACCAAAATAAAAAGCCTTTTCCTCTTTTTATGGAAAAAGCTTTTTATTTTAGTTTTCATTATTATCCAGATATTTAATATAGTTATATACCATTAGAGCAATCTTAAATGTAAGCGCATCATCAAATGTTCTTATATCAAGTCCCGTACTCTTCTGAAGCTTTTCTATTCTGTAAACCAGTGTATTTCTATGAACAAAAAGCTGTCTTGACGTTTCTGATACATTCAGATTATTTTCAAAAAACTTATTTATTGTGGTTAGAGTTTCTTCATCAATATTATCAGGAACCTCAGCATCACCAAATATTTCATTTATAAAAATCTTACATAAGTTAGCCGGGAGCTGGTATATAAGTCTTCCTATTCCCAATGTGTTGTAGGCTGTGATTTTCTTTTCTATATAGAATATCTTTCCTACTTCTAACGCCATCTTAGCTTCTTTATATGATTTACTAAGATCCTTGAGTTCTCCAACAATTGTTCCATATGCAACTCTTACATTTATGAGAGCCTCTGTATTCATCATATCTACAATTGTTGTAGCAATACCTGCAATCTCATCATACCCTTCTTTATCAGTAAGTGATTTAATAAGAATTACACTACTTTCATCAACTGCTGTAACATAATCGCCCTGACTAGGCGTATACATTCCACTCAAAAACTCTTGAGCAATACTTTCCTGTTCAGACTTCATTTCAATAAGTATAACTACTCTTTTAGCCATCGCTTCAATATGAAGCTTTTTTGCCCTGTTATAGATATCTATAAGAAGCATATTGTCGAGCATCAGATTTTGGAAGAAGTTATTTCTGTCATATCTTTCTTTATAGGCAACTATAAGCTGCTGTAACTGACTCACACAGATTTTGCCAATCATATATGCTTCTTCATTCTGTCCCTTTGCAAGTAATATATAAACAAGGTCACCTTCATCCAAAATTTTAAGCAAATGAATATTTCCTATTACCTGACTGTCAACTGGAGATGAAGCAAAGTTCGAAATCAAATTTCTGTCAAGACTTTCAGCTTCAGTTGTTGTTGCAATAACAAGTCCATTAAGATCAAGTACTGTAAGATCAACTCTTGTAATCGCATGCAGTTCCTCTATACTCGCTTTTATAATCTGTGCTGATATCATTTAATATACCTTCCTTAATAAAGTATCTTTTCTGTTACCTATAAATAGAAGCACGCATTAAATACATACTTTATAAATTTTATTTCTATATAAGTTTTAAACTACAATTACTATTATAACAGAAATCAGCCTAGAATAAATTCTAGGCTGATTAAAAATTTAAAATTAAGTTTTCAGATTAGTTTGTTACAATCTTCTCTGTTTCCTTATCAAAGATGTGAATCTTCTCAACATCAAATGCAAACTTAACCTTATCGCCAGGTCTTGCTGTTGTACGAGAATCAACTCTTGCTGTAAGAGGGAATCCTGCAAGATCAAAGTAAAGGTAAACTTCAGCACCAAGAAGCTCGTATACGTTAATTGTAGATTCGAATACAGCCTTAGATGTGCTAACTACCATCTCTGAATCGTCAACATCTTCTGGACGGATACCAAATGTAACTGTCTTTCCAGCATAACCGCCATCGATAACCTTCTTAGCCTTTGCTGGTGGAAGCTGGATGCTCTGTCCTGCAATCTTAAGGAATGCATCTTCACCCTTTACTTCAACTTCAGCATCAAGGAAGTTCATCTGTGGTGATCCCATGAATCCTGCTACGAACAGGTTCTGTGGCTTATCATAAAGGTTCTGAGGTGTATCTACCTGCTGAACGATACCATCTTTCATAACTACGATTCTTGTACCAAGTGTCATAGCCTCTGTCTGGTCATGTGTAACGTAGATGATTGTAGTACCAAGTCTCTGATGAAGCTTAGCAATCTCAATTCTCATCTGTACACGAAGTTTAGCATCGAGGTTGGAAAGAGGCTCGTCCATAAGGAATACCTTAGGGTTACGAACGATAGCACGTCCCATTGCAACACGCTGTCTCTGACCACCGGACAAAGCCTTGGGCTTACGATCAAGAAGGGGAGTAAGATCAAGGATCTTAGCTGCTTCTTTAACCATTTTATCGATCTCATCCTTCGGAACTTTTCTTAACTTAAGTCCGAATGCCATGTTGTCGTAAACTGACATGTGAGGATACAGAGCGTAGTTCTGGAATACCATCGCGATATCTCTGTCCTTAGGTTCAACGTCGTTAACGATTCTGTCACCGATCTTTAACTCACCTGAAGTGATGTCTTCAAGACCTGCGATCATACGAAGAGTGGTAGACTTACCACATCCTGAAGGTCCTACGAAGATGATGAATTCTTTGTCTTCGATCTCAAGGTTGAAGTTCTTAACAGCTTCGAATCCGTTAGGATATACCTTGCAGATGTTTTTCAAGGATAAACTTGCCATATAATTATTTCCTCCTAAATAAATCGGGAATATCCCCGTAACTTGTTCTAGTATACAAAAACGCCCTATTCTGCGCCATGACAGCATTCACCAAAAAAAATGCTATTTCTTGTAACTCTTGCCTATCCATAGAGCCTATATTATAAAAAATGCCCAATTTTCATTGCTGAAAATTGGGCATATTGTATAATCACGCTTTATTGTTTCCGTATTTGTCTTCATTATAGAAAACGAGCTGATTCTTACCGCGTTTCTTTGCTCTGTAGAGAGCCTGATCGGCAGATACATAGAGATCTTTGAACGTAGCGCCGTCGGAAGGATATATCGCACAACCGATACTTGCGGTAGCCGAATATTTAACGTAATCTCCTCCGGCCTTAAAGTCGTGAAAGAATCTAGTTATTCTGTTGGCTTCACGTTCAACGATAAGATCGTCGTTAATATCCTTTAAGAAGATCATGAACTCATCGCCGCCGGTACGTCCTACGATATCGGTAACACGGAACTCGGTCCTGATCTCTTTACCGAGTGTCTTAAGAAGGGTATCACCGAAAGCATGTCCCATCGTATCGTTTACTTTCTTGAAGTTATCAATGTCAAGAATGAACAAAACGCCGTGTCCGTTCGGATTGGAATCGATGTAGTCCGCGATCATCCTCTCGGTTGCCGCTTTGTTGGTAAGCTCGGTCAGAAGATCCATATCGGCCTTGTCTTCAAGTTTTCTTCCGCGCTCACGGGATTTGGTGGCGGTGTAAATAGCAAATCCTATAGCAACAAGTGCAAATACTCCGAGTACCACAACAAGTTCGATGACCGTATTCTTCAGATTTCTGAAAGCACTGTCCACTTCGATGTCAACTTTATACTGTCTTACACCGTATCCCAAGTACCAGTCTTCTATCTTTACGGGTACACACACGATCGTACGGCTGTCACTCATATAAGTGCTTTGAATAAAGCAGCCTGTTTCGTTATAAAGTTTTGCTTTGAAAAAGTTGTAATCTTCTCTCTTGGTTCCGTCCTGGATCGACATAAGGAACGATTCCTGAGTTAAGAACTTGCTGTCTTTGTCTGTAAATCCGGGAAGAACAGTCAATATCGTTCCGTCCTTTTTGAATAAGACAGCAAAAGATGCGTCTTCATAACCGTAAGCGGTAAAGATATCTCCGAGCTCTTCGATATCAAGGAAGAACAGGATATGTCCCGCGCATGATGTGATCGGATAAGATATCATTACAACATTGTCCTTACCCATTCCGTCATCTTTAATGAATGTATAAGATACACCTTCGGCCGATTCATCTTCAGGATCAGAATCGTAAAGATCGGTTTCATAAGTCTTTCCTTCATCGTCTATCGGCTTTTTACCTTCAATATGAACCATTACCCGATAAAACGGTGTGTTTTTTACGATTTTATCCATAAGATAGATCGTATCATCGGTAAGGGCACTGCCTTTGTCGGTAATATAATCATCGATCATACCGCCGGTCTTTTCAGCCATGGTAAGTGTATCGCCCAGCTGAGAAGCCCATACGTTTGCGCTGCTAAGCAATGTGTCTTCGGCAGTCATTGTTGCGGTTGCCTTTCCTTCCTTCAAAAAAGACAACAACAAAACAACGACCACGACAACAAATGCAATGCCGATGATCAGCCATGAAAACCAGGAATTCTTTTTTGTTTTGCCATCACTCATGTTCGTCCCCACTCCTTACATTCTCTTTTGATGTTTCTTCCGATACCTCTTCGATCTCGGATTTGGTTTCTGCGGTTTCGCTTATGCCTTCTTCGGACTCGTCAATGTCCGTATTAACACTCCAGGTATAGTCGTCGTTTTCTTCTTCCTTGGGCTCGTACTTTTTAAAAGACTTGCTGTATAAAAGAGCCGAGAAATATGCCGGAGCCGAAAACCAGAAAAGTATGCTGAAACCTACCAGGGCACCGACCGAAAACCAGATTCCGGTATATACAATCGCCAAAGGAAGTGCAGCGTAGATCACCATCAATACCGTCTTCGGAAGAAGGGTAAGGCTCATCATAAAAGCATTTTTGATGGTCATCTTTATCGGATTGTAAAAATGTGACTGCAAAGGAAAAACGTACAATACCGTAAACACATAAAGGATCGATGCGATCAGAAGACCTATTCTTATCGCGTATGCGGTTCCTCCGACGATTCCGTTAACGATAATGTAAAAATCAAATCCGAGAATAAGTCCCGTTACGAACACGATGATCCATATGATCGTCGACTGTTTGAAATTCAGCTTGAAAGATTTAAAGAAATCTTTCGTAATGTAACCCTCTTCACCTCTTACAAGTTTAAGACAGCAATAGTGTAACGCCGTAAATGCCGCACCTGCCGTAATGATCGGAATACAACAGACCACTGTAAGAATGTTAAGCCACAAAAGATCCGCAACCTTGTTTAAAAACCTTATGAGCGGACTGTCCAAATCAAAAATCTTTCCCATAACTATCTGTATTACCTGTCTTTCTTGATCATTTTATCTGCTTAAACGTAACGTCATAGTTTTCAACAAGCTTTCTGTATGTCGAAAGCTGCTTTGAATTTGCCTTCATGACGCCGTCCATAATGCTGTCGTAGAATGCCGTAAAAGCACGGACTATCTCGGAATTAAGTTTTCCTCTTTGAGCCTCATCGTTCAATATCGCTATGACCTGCTCTTTTGACTTCGGCTCCCTGTAGCTTCTGGGGCTGGTAAGAGCGGTAACGACATCGGCCACCTGAAGGATCATCTGAAGCCGATTCATCTGGTTGGCCCTTAATCTGTTCGGATATCCCGATCCGTCACATCTTTCGTGATGAGCCGTTATTATATCAAGACATGCCTCGTCGAGTCTTCCCTCGAGAATAGTCTCTATAAGCGGAACGTGGTTTCTGAGTCCCTGCATTTCTTCTTCGGTAAGCTTTCTGGGTGCTTCGAGAACATCCTTCGAAACGGAACACATTCCCGCATCGTGAAGAACGGCTGCATAATGCAACAGCTCCGTATCTTCTTTAGACAAAAGCAATTTGTCTGCCAGCTGCACGCATATGTTCACACATGCAACGGTATCGACCATCGAATATTCGCTTCTGAAGCTTACGCAGCTCATCAGCCCCATAAGGAGATTGTCTTTTTCTTCGTTGGTGAATATCAGATACTCGTAAAGCTCGTCAAGCTCGTCTTTGTACTCTCCGCTTGAAAGCTTCTCAAAAACATTAAACCTCTTTTGTGCCTGGTACAAAAGGTCGAGCGCCTTGGGAGCGTATTTTGTCCCCGCCTGCTTATTAAACATCATGTAATCAAACTTACTACCGAGGATATTGGAATACATATCCATTTTCTCAGCTACGTTAAGATAATATATGATGTCGGTAAACTCGTACTCAACCTTAGGTACTTTATCGTAATCCGTGTGGTGATAAAGTATGATCTTTGCTCTGTCTTTAAAAGGCATCAGATGTAAAAGAAACAGATACCCGTATATCGAATGCGGCATGTAGTCACGTGACTCATACCTTAACTGATCTTCCATGTAATCGGTCTTGAAGGCACCTATGTCGTGAAGTGTCGCAATAAAAGCAAACTCGGCCACTTCATACATTTCGTACATATCAAGACACATTAACATCTTGTAAAGAATGTAAGCCGTTCTTTCGCCGTGTCTTATGACTTTGGGATCGATAAGCTTAAGGACTTCTTTTGTGATATAGTATATATTTTTGCTTTGAATGAGTTTCATAAAATGTCGTCCTTCAAGCCTATAATCTCTCCAGCAGGATCATGGGAGTGTAGATTATTCCGTTAGTATACTTTCTTGCATCGGTGTCCATAAACCCGACTTTTCTGTAAAAGCCTTCACCAACCGGAGAAGAGTTGACCGTAAGCTTTATGCTCCCTCTTTCTTCCGTATGGTCCTGCATCGCTTTGATAAGCGTGCGACCTATTCCCATTCTCTGATACTCTTTATCCACAAACAAAAGCGAAATATGAGTCTTTGCTCGTAAAGTCGAAACCCCGACGATACGCCCCTTGCATGTTGCGACCCACATCGGATATTCGCCGATATCAAACATGTTTCTTATTATGTCTCCGTTTATGAAGTCACGGAAATTGGCTGTCCCCTCAGGTCCGTAGTCTTTTGCCTCGAATTCGCCAAACACCTTCCATACCATCTCCATGGCGGGTTTGAACTCATCGGGCAGGGCTCTTCTTATCAGGATATCGGAGTTTACGATATATTCCGCATTTTCCATGCTTATTCCTCGATAAGCCAGTTATATATGTCTTCATAGACCGTATCTTTGTCGGTCTCGTTCAATATTTCGTGCCTGTCACCATCGTAAAGTTTTATCTTTACTTTCTGCATGCCGACACTTAAGAACTCTTTGTAAACGCTCATGGGCGCCGCACCGTAATTACCTACCGGATCTTCTTTTCCGCTTGTAAAAAGAACACGGAGCGTGATCGGCATTTTTTCGATATTGGACTTTTTGTGAAGTCGCAATATCAGTTCTCCCATCGTTTTAAATCCGTTGCAGGGAAATACAAATCCGCACAAAGGATCTTCGATATAAGCGTCAACGACCGAATCGACTTTCGTGAGCCAATCTACGGGAGTTCTGGGATCTTTGATCTTTTTGTTGTAAGAACCCATCGCCAGCGCATAGATGAACTTTGAAGGCCTTGCGGCATGTCCGAAAAGACATCCGATCGAGGCGAGAGTCTTAAGCAAAACGACTTCGGGCTTGGTAGGCATTCCGGTTCCCATGATTATTGCGCCGGAGATACCTTTACCGTATTTGAAAAGATAGTTTCTGAGTATAAAAGAGCCCATCGAATGACCGATGATAAAATAGGGTTTTCCCCTGTACATCTCTTCGGTCATCTTCTTAAGTCTGTGAACATCTCTTACAACTACGGTTGCGGGATCCATTTTACAAAAGTATCCCTTTTTATCGTCTTTAATGCTCTTGCCGTGTCCGAGGTGATCTTCTGCGGTCACAACAAAGCCTTTATCTGTCAAAAATGAAGCAAAATCTTCGTATCTGTCAACGTGCTCGCACATTCCGTGCACGATCTGCACTACGCCTCTTACTTCGGGATCGTCAGGTTCCCACCTGACCGCATGAAGTTTTGAAACTTCGTCTCTGGAATCATAAGTAAAATCGATCCGTTTCATCTATAGCCCCCGAATGGTTATATTTTTCCATGATTATTTAAATTATATCCGATAAATCATATAAGCGCAACTGACACAAAATATCTCTAGTTCCAGAATTTCTGCACAAGCAAATTGCTTCCGTCTTCATAATCTTCGGGATGTAAACTGTATTTAAAGAACGAATTGAAGCCGTGAACCCCGTGTTCAAAAGCAAACGGACATTTCATATCGGTATAATCGTACCTTTTTTCATATACCGTACTGTGAAGAGTGATGTCACCGTTTTCTTTTGCCCCCTTAAAACTCCATATCTGAAGTGCATCGAGGGAACCGCCCTTGTTCACTGTTATCGTTCCGTCATTGGCGATCATGGAAACAAGATCGGGAGTATTCTCGTCATAATATGTTGAGAACAGTTTTCCGTTCACGATCAGATCGCCGTGATTTACCAAAAGGGCAAAGGGAAGTTCTCCGTCTATCACAAGCGTGCCGCCTTTCATAACGGTTATCCATATATCGTTGGAATCTTCATTATTATTCAGCTTCCTTGTCCAGTTTTCAATGTCTCCCTTTATCGTGACCGTAGCTGTGGGAGCCACCGCAATGTTCCAGACTCCGCCCTTTTCGTACCAGAACTTTGAGGCTTTGTCTATTTCCATATCTCGTGCGATATAGATATCTCCGTCACGTACTCCGAAAAGATCCAGTTCGGAAGCATTAACGATCGGATTAAGTTTCTCGGAAGTATTCTTATGATCGAGATAATCCAAAGAGCATGCAAAATCGTATATTGCACGTTCTCTGGGAGTCATACCGTATTTATCGAGATTTTCCGTATCCGTTATATCATTTGAATAAATCTCATAATCCGAAAGATCTATATCCTCGACCCACCACTTCTTTTCAAAGTTGTTCTCGGGTGCGCGGTAACAAAGTTTGAAGGATCCGAAGCCGTGATAACCGTTCGCAAATCTGAAGGGAGGCTCCGTGTCGGTAAAGTCGAAACGCATCTCAGCGTTAATGTTTCCTTCTTCGGAAGCGTTTGCAAAAGACCATATGTGGTAAAGATCGACAGATCCGCTTCCTTCGGTGATCATCTTTCCGTCATTGGCGAAAATTCCCCATTCGTTACCCCAGGAATCAAGTCCCACATCGTACGTGGTCTTTCCCCGCGTTATGAAAGTACCGGAATTGTTGCCAAGCTGAATGTACAAAGTTCCGTCTACGATCAGCGTTCCGCCCTTCATGACGGTTATTCCCGAATCTGTCGTCCAATCGCCTTTTAAGGTTGCCGTTACTCCGGGGCCTACGATCAGTTCATAGTAACCTTCCGTCCATGAAGGTGCATGTGCGATCTCCATGTCTCGTGCGATATATGCGGTACAATGATCCGGTCTCTTCGACAAAAGCATTTCGGAATCTGTGTAAGGTGTCACGGGAACTTTGACAGGCTGTCCGCCTCCCATTCTCGGTGAATAGTATTCAAGGGCGTTAAAATATGCGCTTTCTCTGGGAGTAAGACCGTTCTCGTCAAGACTTGCCTCATCCAGAGGGTCGTTTGGAAGCAATGCATACGCATCAAGTTCTTCTTCGCTTACTTCTTCGATCACATCTTCGTCGGTTGCTTCATAAGCTTCAACTTCTCCGGTACCGGACAATCTTTCCAGCTCACCTTTAAACTGCTCGTCAAGCTCATCGAAAGTATATTCCGTTCTGATAAGACCCGTATTTGCGACCTTACCGCCGTTAAGATAA
>JAILEQ010000045.1 GCA_024687305.1 Lachnospiraceae bacterium
ACTCGGCGGCATATCAAACGGCAATGACATCATCATCACCGCTTCGATCAAACCCGTACCGTCTATATTGCTTCCCCAGAAAACCGTGGACAAGAACGGCAACGCATGCGAAATGAAGATCAAGGGTCGCCACGACAAATATCTTCCTCCCCGCATCGCTCCCGTCCTCGAAGCCATGACCGCATTGACTTTAGCCGATGCCATACTCACCAACATGACCTCAAGGATTGAATATATCGATCGTATATACTTGGATTAATTGAATTTTTAGCACTATATAACGCCGCAGATCATATGAAAGTTCCGCTCCGGGTCGCTCTCGCTTAAATTTTTGCGTTGCGTTACTAAGCTCGAAAAACCATCTCGCTAAGTAACGACGCAAAAAAAATCCCGGAGTCGAAACAATCATATGCTCCGCGGCTGTTTTTCGATCGATAAAATGAGTGAGCAAAAGAAAAATAAAGAACTCTTCGTTTTAGCGAACGGCACTTAATGAATCCGAGTCCGAACAGGTGATTTCGAGGACTGTTTGAGGAGCGTAGCTCCGAGTCGCCGCAGAAATCACCGAGATAGTGAGGACGATGGATGAATTTAGTGCAACGTCGCGTTTCGAAGAGTCTTTGTTTTTTTTTGCTCACGGATCAACGGGGATGCAAAAAATCGACCCGGAGCGGAATGATCATATGCGCTGCGGCTAATATTGTAACAGATATGGACATGTAGTTTTCAGCAATTTTTGAGTTGATTATTACATGCGGGTGTGTCATGATAGCGTTACTATAGTTTCAGAGGTAATAAAGATGAAAAGAAAAATGGTAATAAGAATAATGGCACTTGTGCTGGCGGGTGTGTTGGCTTTCGGAAGTAATGTTATGGAAGTGAGAGCTGATGATTCGCCGCAGATAGAAAAGGATTTAAGGCCCATTAAGGATGCGGTCTGCGAGAAGATGGGCGAAGATACGATTGTGGGTGCGGCTTGTACGAAGGATGAGCTTAGCAGAAATGCGATACAGGAGCTTATAGAGCATCATTTCAATGCGGTTACGTTCGGAAATGAGCTTAAGCCGGATGCACTTTTTGGTTACAGTAACGGGAAAGTTCCGGGCACTCATGAGGATGAGCTTAACGGGAAGACTATAGTTGTTCCGAATATGGATTTTTCGCGCGCAGAGTATATGTGCGACATCATTAAGAAATGGAACGATGAAAATCCGGACAATATCATTAAGATAAGAGGTCATGTGCTTGTATGGCATTCGCAGACTCCGGAGTGGTTTTTCCATGTTGACTATGATAAGTCGAAAGATTATGTTTCGCCCGAAGAGATGAATGTTCGTCTTGAGTGGTATATTAGAGAAGTTCTTACTCATTTTACGGGTGAGGACAGCAAATATAAGGGCATGTTCTATGGCTGGGATGTTGTGAACGAGGCTATTTCCGACGGCTCGCACAGCTACAGGAGCGACAGTGAAAATCCGAGTGAATCGCTGCTTAAAGATACGCATGGTTCCAATTCAAGCTGGTGGCATGTGTATGAAAGTAATGAGTTCATAATAAATGCTTTCAGATTTGCAAATAAATACGCGCCCAAAGATCTGGATCTTTATTACAATGATTATAATGATGACAGCATTCCCAAACAGATAGGCATTGTGAATCTTATCAATGCCGTTAAAGAAGCCGACGGTACCAGGATCGACGGTATGGGTATGCAGGGACATTACAATTCCACCAAAATGAACGAAGGCGATTTTGAGATATGTGCCAAGAAGTATCTTGAGACGGGCGTAAAGGTGATGATCACCGAGTGGGATATGAAAGCTTCCGACAGCTACGATGCCGACGATGAGAAGTCTGTCGTAACCGAGTATACAAGAGAGGCAAACAGATATAAAACGCTCTATAATAAGATGCTCGATCTTAAAGCCGAGGGCTACGATATTGCCGGTTTTACTTTCTGGGGAACGATAGATAAGTTTTCATGGCTGCAGACCACATCGGGCATGGGTGGCGGATCGACATCCGGAAAGCCTCATTGTCCGCTTCTTTTTGACGATGATTATAAAGCTAAACCTGCTTATTGGGCTTTTGTGGACGATTCTCATATTCTTGATATGATGAACGAGTACAAGGCAAAAGCTAAGGCAGAAGAGGACAAAGAAACCGAAGCTTCGGTGGAAGAAGTTAACGATACGAGTGTAGAAGCTGTTTCGTCCGAAGAGGCTGACGAAGCAGTCTCTGAAGAAGCAATATTGCTAGAGGACGATCTTAAAGCAGGCGAAGAAAAGCCTCACAGACGTTCGACACCTATGATAATCGCTACCTGTGCGGTATTGGCGGCTATCGTTTTGGCGGCAAGTATCTTTGCTCAGAAAAGAGCCGAGAAAAGAGGCCCCAAAAAGAAAAAAGATTAGTTTTGAAACCTCCTGTTAAACGCGGGAGGTTTCTTTGTACAATAATGCAAAAAAACCTTGCAACGACATGTAAATAGTGATAAAATGCAAAAGCGTGCGAAAACACGCATGTAACTATCAATCACGCGAATGACTTCCCGCAGGTGCCCTGTAACGCCGGGGTTTGAGGAACATGAAGCTTCGCGGAAGTTTAAAACCCAGGAGGTATCAAAATGAGCGTTATTTCTATGAAACAGTTACTTGAAGCAGGTGTGCATTTCGGACACCAGACCAGAAGATGGAACCCTAAGATGGCTCCCTACATCTTCACCGAGAGAAACGGCATCCACATCATCGACCTTCAGAAGTCTGTAGGTAAAGTTGATGAAGCTTACAATGCAGTTTCCGATATCGTAGCACAGGGTGGTATCATTCTTTTCGTTGGTACCAAGAAGCAGGCTCAGGACGCAGTTAAGACTGAGGCAGAGCGTTGCGGAATGTTCTATGTAAACGAGAGATGGCTTGGTGGTATGCTTACCAACTTCAAGACAATTCAGTCACGTATCGCACGTTTAAAGGCTATCGAGAAGATGTCTGAGGACGGCACTTTCGATGTTCTTCCCAAGAAAGAAGTTATTGAACTTAAGAAGGAATGGGATAAGCTTGAAAAGAACCTTGGCGGTATCAAGGAAATGAAGAGAATCCCTGACGCTATATTTGTAGTAGATCCCAAGAAGGAGCACATCTGTGTAACAGAAGCTCACGCACTTGGAATCACTCTTATCGGTATTGGCGACACCAACTGCGATCCCGAAGAACTTGACTTCATCATCCCCGGTAACGATGACGCTATCCGCGCCGTAAAACTTATCGTTTCCAAGATGGCTGATGCAGTTATCGAAGCTAACCAGGGTGAGACCGCTATGGTTGATGCTGAGGACGCTAACGCAGACGCAGAAGTAGAAGCTACCGATATCGAAGAAGTAGCTGAAGAAGCTTAATCGTTACTTACAGAATACTTAGGAGGATAGAAATATGGCAGACATTACCGCAAGCATGGTAAAAGAATTACGTGAAATGACCGGTGCCGGAATGATGGATTGCAAGAAGGCACTTAACGAAACAAACGGTAACATGGACGAAGCTGTAGAGTTCTTGAGAAAGAGCGGCGCAGCAAAGTTTGAGAAAAAAGCAGGCCGTATCGCAGCAGAAGGTATCTGCCGCGTAGCACTTGACGGCGACAAGAAGGGCGTAGTTGTTGAAGTTAACGCTGAGACAGACTTCGTTGCAAAGAATGAAACATTCCAGGCATTTGTTGAAGAGGTTGCAAAGCAGGCTCTTGCCACAAGCGCAGCAGATGTAGACGGTATGATGGATGAGAAGCTTATCAGCAATCCTTCCCAGACCGTTAAGGATTTACTTGTAGAGAAGACCGCTACGATCGGCGAGAAGCTTTCTATCAGAAGATTCGCAAAGGTTGAAGGCGATTGCGTAGTTTCTTACATCCACGGAGGCGGACGTATCGGCGTTTTGGTAGTAGGTAACGGCGCAGGCAACGGCCCCGAAGTTAAGGAAGCTCTTACAAACGTAGCAATGCAGGTTGCAGCTATGAATCCTCAGTACGTTAACAAGTCTGAGATCTCAGATGCAGCTATGGCCAAAGAAAGAGAGATCGTTATCGACAGCGCTCTTAACGATCCCGCTTCACTTCCCAAGCCCATCCTTAACGCACTTATCGAACGCGCTTACAATGAGAACATCTGGAGCGCAGAAGACAAGGCGATCTACGATGAGAAGAAGACCAACATGCAGTTCTTATTCAACTTCCTTTCCGATGAAGCAGCTAAGCAGCTCGCTGCACTCGCTATGGAAGGAAAAGAGAAGTACCTTGCAGACAAGGTATTCGGTGGTCTTGTAGACGGTCGTATCAACAAGCATTTAAAGGAGATCTGCCTTCTTGATCAGGCTTATGTTAAGGCTGAAGACGGAAAGCAGCCCGTTGCAAAGTATCTTGAGAGCGTAAACAAGGATCTTACCGTTGCCAAGTTTGTACGTTTCGAAGTTGGCGAAGGTATGGAAAAGAAGAACGAAGACTTTGCGGCAGAAGTTGCAGCTCAGTTAGGCTAATCGTGATATTTAAGCCATCCGCTACAGCGCGGATGGCTTTTCTTTTTGCCTGATATATGATATCATTCACATTTAGTACAACTGATATTCAGGAAATGAAAAAAGAGAAAGAAGTACATTAATATGTGGCAGAAAAATTGTTATCGTATCGTAGTTAAGGTCGGAACAAGCACGATCACACACGATACGGGTGCTATGGATATACACAGCATGGAGAAACTCGTCAGAGTGCTGGCAGACCTTAAAGGTTACGGTCATGAGATCATTCTCGTAACATCGGGAGCGATCGCTGTCGGTGCGGCCAAGATGACGCCCGGTAAAAGACCGAAAGAACTTAGGATGAAGCAGGCGGCTGCGGCAGTCGGACAGTGCCAGCTCATGCATATGTACGACAAGCTTTTCGGCGAGTACAGTCAGACAGTTGCTCAGATACTTCTTACCGATGAAGACGTTGCGGACAAGTCAAGAAGCGAGCATCTTTCGGGAACGATCTTTGCACTTTTGGAGACGGGTGTCATTCCGGTAGTAAATGAGAACGACTCGGTTTCTTCGGCCGAAATCGAAACGGGCGCTCACAAGGTGCTTGGCGATAACGATACGCTTTCTGCCATAGTTGCAAAACTCTGCAATGCCGATCTTCTGGTGCTTATGTCAGATATAGACGGATTGTATGATGCCGATCCGCATACCAAGAAAGATGCCAAACTCATTCACAGAGTGGAAAACCTGGATGACGAGATTGACAAGATGGCGGGCGGAGCAGGCACAAAGCGCGGAACGGGCGGTATGGTCACAAAGATTTCCGCTGCTAAGATCGCTACAAAAGCCGGATGTGATATGATCATAATGAACGGAGCAAAACCTGAGAAACTTTATGATATAATGGAAGGTAAGGAAGTCGGAACCAGATTTGTCGGAAACAAGTAAACTGTGATCTTTTCGGAGGGTAAAGTATGGCTACATTCGGATTTGTCGGAACTGGAAATATGGGCGGAGCACTTGTAAAGGCGGTAGCTAAAAAAGTGGATCCGAAATCGGTATTCGTTGCCAACAGGACACGCGAGAAAGCAGAACAACTCGCAAAAGAGTTCGGCTGTAACGTGACCGACAATTACGGAGCATGCGAATGCGATTATGTATTTTTCGGCGTAAAGCCGAATATGATAAACGAAGTCATCAAAGAGGTATCGGGAGCGTTAAAGAACAGATCGACCTCGCCGGTAGTCATTTCAATGGCTGCAGCTGTATCGATAGAAATGCTCGCGGTATATACGGGATTTTCCTGCCCCATCATTCGTATAATGCCCAATACGCCCGTATCGGTAGGAGAGGGTGTTATATTATATGCAGTAAACGAAAATGTAACCCCCGAAATGGAAGAAGCATTTGTCGATTCACTTTCTTTGGCAGGGACCTGCGTAAAGATCGACGAAAAGTTTATGGACGCAGGCACAGCCATCTCAGGATGCGGCCCCGCATTTGTTGACCTCTTTATGGAGAGCTTGGCTGACGGAGCGGTTTCTCTTGGCATTCCCAGACAACTTGCCATCAAGCTTGCCGCACAGACAGTGCTTGGCAGTGCAAAACTCTTGCTTGAATCGGGCAAGAATCCGGGACAGTTAAAAGACGAAGTTTGTTCACCCGGAGGTTCGACCATCGCCGGCGTGAGAGCGCTCGAAGAAGCATCTTTCAGAGCCGCAGGCATGAACGCGGTAATTGCTGCGTATGAGAAGACTCTTAAGATGAAGAAATAGATGATCATTTGATCGTCGATGATAAAAAGCAATAAGTAAAACGTTTTACCGCAACATATCGGAAGAATTTGTTAATATTCCCTCCTTATAATCGATCTTATAAGGAGGGTTATTTTTATGATCAGAATAACACAAACAGAAAACGGAACAGTGAGAGGTATTGCATCGGCAGATCCCAGAGTTACCGCATTCAGAGGCATTCCTTTTGCTGCACCGCCCGTAGGCAAGAACAGATGGCGCGCTCCTCAGCCCGCAGCTGATTGGGAAGGTGTAAGAGATTGCTTTCAGTTCGCACCCATTTCGGTTCAGGATACACCAGGACTCGGAACGGATATCTATTGCCGCGAATGGCACGTTGATCCCGAAATTCCCATGGACGAAGACTGCCTTTACTTAAATGTTTGGACTCCCGCAAAAAAGACCGACGAAAAGTTGCCCGTATTTTTATGGTATTTCGGCGGCGGCTTCCAGTGGGGCTATACCGCAGAAATGGAGTTTGACGGCGAAAATCTTGCCAGAAAAGGCATCGTAGTCGTATCGGTCAATTACCGCCTTGCCGCTCTGGGCTTCCTTGCTCATCCCGAAATTACAAAAGAAGCTCCCGACGCTTGCGCAAACTTCGGACTTCTGGACCAGCAGGCAGGCCTTAAATGGGTAAGAAGAAACATCGCCGCATTCGGCGGTGATCCCGATAAGATCACCATTGGCGGACAGTCCGCAGGCGGCGGTTCCGTTCTTAATCAGATAACACATGAAGGAAACTTTAAAGATATTAAGGGCGCCATAATCATGAGCGGTCTTATCAAAAATCCTTTCATGAAAGATACCATTCTTACTCCCAGATCACTTAAAGAAGCTGAGGAGGCCGGAGAAGATTTCTTTAAACTTCTCGGTGTATCTTCCCTTGAAGAAGCAAGAAAACTCGACGCATTCTTTATCCGCGACAAATATGCGGAGTACGCTTCAAAGAATCCCAGATTTGCTCCCGTTGTGGACGGACACTTCGCAGTGGAAGAGCCTTACGAGCGTCTGGCGAACGGTGATTACGCCGACATCCCGATCATGGCAGGTAACACTATCGACGAGTTTACGATCCCTACGCCCAAGGAATTCTTTGACGGCAAATATGAAGGAAAGCCTCTTAATATAGTTGAAGCTTCCGTTAAGGGTGCTCTTAACAGGATATCCGCGCTTCCTTCAAAGAAGCCCGTTTATTACTACAGATTCATGCCCGACATTCCCGGTGAAGACGATCCCGGTTGCTTCCACTCATGCGATCTGTGGTTCTTCTTCAACACGATCTCAAAGTGTTCAAGACCTTACAAGGGACGACACTTTGAACTTGCGGACTCCATGAGTTCATATCTTGCAAACTTCGTTAAATACGGCGATCCAAACGGCGAAGACAAAGCGGGCGATCCGCTTCCGTTATGGTCCCGTTACGATATTAACGACCGTAACGAGATGAACTTCACGTCCGAAGGCCCTAAGCGCCACATCGACAAATCGCAGTTCATTTACGATATCGCTTCTTTCCTTACCGGTCCCAAACAGGGCTTTAATCCTTATCTTCCGACATGGGAATATATTCCGGACGGAGAACCTTATGTATTTGGTGACAGAGTTTACGTTTACGGTTCACACGATACATTTAACGGTGCCACATTCTGTCCCGGTGACTATGTTTGCTGGTCAGCTCTCGTAGACGACCTTGCAAACTGGAGATATGAAGGCGTCATTTACGAAAGCACTCAGGATCCTTTCAATCCGGACCGAGAAATGTGCTTATACGCTCCTGACGTTACCGTAGGTCCCGATGGAAGATATTACCTTTTCTATGTTCTTGACAGGGTTGGAAATGTTTCGGTAGCCGTTTGCGATACTCCGGCAGGAAAATATAAGTTCCACGGTTACGTTCATTATCCAGACGGAACTTTGTACGGCGACAAAGAATGTGATGAGCCTCAGTTCGATCCCGGCGTGTTAACGGAAGGCGATAAGACTTACCTTTACACAGGTTTCTGCGGACAGACGGATGCATCGCGCCATGGCGCTATGTACACCTGTCTTGACAGTGACATGCTTACTATCCTTACCGATGCACCCAAATTCGTTGCACCCGGCAAGATGCATTCCGAGGGCTCGGATTTCGTTGGCCATGCTTTCTTTGAAGCACCTTCGATAAGAAAGAACGGTGACACATATTACTTTGTATATTCATCGGAAGTTATGCATGAACTTTGCTATGCGACCAGCAAATACCCCGATCGCGATTTCAAGTACGGCGGAGTCATCGTAAGCAACGCGGATATCGGAATCGATTCATACAAACCGGCAGACTTCCCGACAGGCTTTGGCGGAAACAACCACGGAAGCATAGTTCAGATCAAAGACAAGTGGTACATTTTCTACCATCGTCAGACCAACAACCACTGGTTCTCACGTCAGGGCTGCGTAGAAGAGATCAAGTTTAACGCCGACGGTTCGATAACACAGGTTGAAATGACATCCTGCGGATCGAACAACGGAAGATCATTGAACGACAAAGCCGAATATCCCGCTTCGATCGCATGCAACATGTTCAGCGACAAAAAAGAGATCTATGTCGGAGGAGGACAGCCGTTCATTACGCAATACGGCAAAGACGGCGATGTTTGCAACGCTTTCATCAAAAACGTAACCGCAGGCTTTACCTTCGGCTTCAAATACTTCGACGTTAAAGCCGTAAAAGGCTTCTACATCCGCGTAAACGGATACGGCAGCGGAACGTTCGAACTTCGCACCTCTATCGGAGGCGAAGTGCTTGGCAAGATGACAATCAACAATTGCAACATCCCCACCAAGTTCGAAACACCTGCCTCCATTCCCGACGGTAAGACCGCTATCTACCTTACCTACACCGGCGGTGGCAACGTGAACCTGCATTCGTTTGGATTTATACATTAATTATTCTATTGCTATCAGTACGCCGCAGAGCATATGATAGTTCCGCTCCAGGTCGCTCTCGCTTAAATTTTTGCGTTGCGTTACTAAGCTCGATAAACCATCTCGCTAAGTAACGACGCAAAAAAAATCCCGGAGTCGAAACAATCATATGCTCTGCGGCTGTTTTTCGTTCACGTAATAAGAGTCGTAAAAGAGCGACCCGAAGATAAACTTAATATAATCTGCTGCGTATGAAGTATCGGAAAAAGAGCTGAACCTCAATATATGCATCTATTTATCTTTTATTTTTTTGAATATTGGCGGAGTCGATATGGTATATCTTTTTGGAGTATATCGTAGGCGACTTTTTTATTTGAAAAATAGAAAAATATCAATTATTGTAACAAAAGGAATTATTTTTTTAGATTATATATAGAATACGTTGTTGGAGGGATAGGTTATGGAGGACAGTAAAATTATCGAGCTTTTTTTTGAAAGATCAGAAAGGGCTATCGCTGAACTCTCAGAGAAATACGGCAAGTTGTGCATGAAAGTGTCAATGAACATTCTTAATAATTTGCAAGATGCCGAAGAATGTGTCAATGATTCTTATCTGGGTGCTTGGAATGCCATCCCACCAACAAGGCCAAATCCGCTGGTTTCATTTATATGCAGGTTGGTCAGAAATCTATCTATTAATCGATATAAATACAATAATGCCGAAAAGAGAAAAACTAATTATGATTTATGTCTGGATGAATTGGATAGTTGTTTTGTTTCTTCAAGATTGGTAGACGATGAAATTGATGAGCGTATACTGACTGAACATTTAAATGAATTTTTGAAATCACTGGACAAAACTAATCGCGTGATTTTTGTTCGAAGGTTTTGGTATATGGATTCATACGAAGAAATATCAAAAATATGTGGTTTGAAAGGGGGTGCAGTTCGTGTAAGGGTAACCAGAACAAAAGCAGGTCTAAAACAGTATTTAGAGGAGAGAGGTGTAATTGTATGATTTCTGGAAGAATATTGTCTGCGCTTGGAGGAATCAGTGATGAATATATTGCTGAATGTGCCAATATTCGAATGATAAGTATAAAAGCCGTTCGGGCGGTGAAAAGGATTCTTTCGGTCGGTGCGCTTGCTGCATTACTTTTTCTATCTATACTACTCCTACGAGATAGATTTTTCTTTGAAACGGGACTATCAATAGATACTTATGCTATGTCAGAAGACAAGATTATTGAAGATAAATCGCAAGAAGAATTAGATGAACATTATTTATCTATTGTGACTGTTGACGAAATTGAAGG
>JAILEQ010000076.1 GCA_024687305.1 Lachnospiraceae bacterium
CAGGTGCCGACTTTTTTGTGTCCGCCGCCGTGATACTTAAGCATAAGGCTTCCGACGTTTACATCGCATGTCTTGTTTATGATGCTGTAACCTACCGCTGCAGAGCATCCCATGCCGCCGCGGCCGCTTACTATCCATGCGGATATGTTCTGTTCGGGATACATACTGTAGATCATGAAACGGTTTCCGGTGTAGATGGGTTCAACACCGCGAAGATCGGTGATGATAACCTTTCCTTCCACTCTTGTATGCTCGGTAACCATCTTTTTAAAGTTCTCGGTCTGCTCGTTGTAAACTTCAATTCTTTCCTTAACATCGGGCATTGCGAGTATCTCTTCGGTAGACTTGTCTTTGCAGGCTACCATAAGTTTTTCCATGAGCTGATAGTTTGATACGGTAAACTTTCTCCATCTTCCGAGACCCGTTCTGGGATCCATCAAAAATCCGACCAGTATCCATCCCGTAGGATTCATGATCTCATCGATCGTAAGATTACCCGAGTCCACTTTATCAACTGCGACCATCATATCATCGAAATTGGGGAACTTTTCTTTTCCACCGTAATATTCGTAAATGATCCTTGCACACGAAGGGGTGATCCTGCTCTCTCCCTTATATTTGCCTTCAAGCTGGTTTCTCTCCATCTCACTGGAGTGATGATCGAACCAAAGGCCGCATCCGGGAACATAAGGAACATTTGCAAGACAGTCGTTTTCGGTAATCTCAATGAGTCCGTCCTGCAGATCCTTGGGATGTGCGAACATCCAATGATCTATAACTCCGGCTTCCAGCAGAAGTGCTCCGCATGCAAGTCCGTCAAAGTCCGAACGTGTAACAAGTCTCATAGCCATTTCAAAACAACCTCCATAATTTAAATCAATACCATTTACCATTGTACCAAATCTTTTAAGGATTACAAACTGTTTTTTTTGATAGGTATAAAAAAGCCCATGTGAAAACACATGGGCCCATAAATGCTGTTATTTGACCACTATATTTACGATACGTCCCTTTACGTAGATCTCTTTAACGATCGTCTTGCCGTCACAGGCCGCCTTAACGCCCGAGAGTTCGTGAGCCTTCTTAAGAGCACTGTCCGAATCCTCGTCAATACCTACCTCGATCGTTCCTTTAACTTTACCGTTAACCTGAACACCGATCTCGATAGTGTCATCCTTGCAAAGTTCTTCATCGTACTCGGGCCATTTCTCGTATGCGATCGTCGAATCGTGTCCGAGGATATTCCAAAGTTCTTCGCCGGTATGAGGGCAGATGCACGAGAACATCTTTACAAAGCCCTCAGCATATTCTTTGGGGCAGCTTCCTGCCTTATATGCGGCGTTCATGAAGATCATAAGCTGCGAGATGGCTGTATTGAAGCCAAGCTTTTCGAAGTCCGAAGAAACCTTCTTGACAGTCTGATGATAAAGCTTGGTGAGCGATCCGTCATTGCTATCGGTTATGTTGTCTTCGTTGGTAATGAATGCCCATACACGTCCTATAAACTTACGTGCGCCGACAACGCCGTCACTGCTCCAGGGCTTCGATACTTCCAAAGGTCCCATGAACATTTCGTAGAGTCTTAAAGTATCCGCACCGTAATCTTTTACGACATCCGAAGGATTTACCACGAACTCAGGGAATCTCTTGCCCATCTTTATACCGTTCTCGCCAAGGATCATACCCTGGTGAACAAGCTTCTTAAAGGGTTCCTTTGTAGGAGCAAGTCCCTTGTCATAAAGATATCTGTTCCAGATACGCGAATACATAAGATGTCCTACCGCATGCTCGGGACCGCCGATATAAAGGTCAACGGGCATCCAATGCTTTAAAAGTTCCTGATTGGCAAATTCTTTGTCGTTATCGGGATCTATATATCTGAAGTAATACCATGACGATCCTGCGGAACCGGGCATCGTGGATGTCTCACGCGTTCCCTTTATTCCGTTCTTGTCGTATTTCTTCCATTCTGTGGCATTTTCAAGAGGCGCTTTTCCGTTCTTTCCTTTGTAGTCCTCAAGCTCGGGAAGTACCAACGGAAGTTCGGAATCGTCGAGCACATAATCCTTTCCGTCATCTCCGTGCACTATCGGAACCGGTTCGCCCCAGTAACGCTGACGCGCAAATATCCACTCACGGAAATGATAGTTGACGGTCCTCTTGGCTACGCCCATCTTCTCGAGTTTCACGGTGATCGCTTCTTTTGCTTCTTCAACGGTGAGACCGTTAAACTCTTCGGAATTGATAAGCTTACATCCTTTTCCGAGGTAATCGTGCTTTTCAAATGCGCACTCCGATACGTCGCGGCCTTCGATGACCTGGATCATATCGATATTGTGTGCTATCGCATACTCAAAGTCACGCTGATCGTGTGAAGGAACGGCCATAACGGCACCCGTTCCGTAATTTGCAAGTACAAAGTCGCCGATGAACATGCGCACTTCTTTGCCGTTAACGGGATTTATACAGGTGACTCCCTTAAGTTCGCAGCCCGACTTTCCTTTATTAAGCTCGGTACGGTCAAGATCGTTCTTCTTTACCGTCTCGTCGATATATGCCTGTACTTCTTCTTTGTTTTGAATGCGGGGCATAAGATCTTTTACGATCTGTCCGTCGGGAGCAAGTACCATGAAAGTGATACCGTAGATCGTCTCGATACAGGTGGTAAAGATCGAGAATTTTCCCCCGCCTACGATCTCAAACTCAACTTCAACACCGGTAGACTTGCCGATCCAGTTACGCTGGATCTCTTTTGTCGATTCGGGCCAGTCGATCTCATTAAGACCTTCAAGAAGCTTCTCCGCAAATGCGGGCTGATCTATAACCCATTGTTTCATATTTTTACGGATGACGGGATATCCGCCTCTCTCCGATTTTCCGTCGATGACTTCATCGTTGGAAAGAACGGTTCCGAGCTCTTCGCACCAGTTGACCGGCATGTCGATATACTTTGCATAACCGTCAAGATAGAGCTGTTTGAATATCCACTGTGTCCACTTGTAAAACTTGGGATCGGACGTAGCGACCATCTTGCTCCAGTCGTAGTCAAATCCAAGTTCTCTCAACTGCTTGGAGAACGTTTTGATGTTCTCTTCGGTAAATCCGTTCGGATGATTTCCGGTCGAAACCGCATACTGCTCTGCGGGAAGACCGAACGAATCGTATCCCATGGGATGAAGAACGTTGTATCCCTGCATCCTCTTCATACGGGAAACTATATCTGTTGCGGTGTAGCCTTCGGGATGTCCTGCGTGAAGGCCTACACCCGAAGGATAAGGGAACATGTCAAGCGCATAAAACTTAGGCTTTGAAAAGTCCCACACATCCGTTTTGAACGTTTCATGATCTGCCCAGTATTTTTGCCATTTGGGCTCAATTTCTTTGGGGTTGTATACCCTTTCACCGTTTTTCATATCTATATCTCCTAAAAAATATATTCTGCTATAAACTCTGAACAACAATGTTATACGAAAACGTGCCGTTTTGCAAACACAATCATCATTTTAGGTAAAAAGAACGATAGATCGGCTTGTCAGCACTTGTCGTAATGAATACGCAATGATCGATGACTTCTCGGGTCAACGGATCGTATATCACGAAATTCAGACCGTTCTCATTCTCGGCGAAATCTCTTCCGGCTATCCTTATTTCGGCGTTAAACCCATCCGCGCTGTCCGCTCCCGCGAAATAACCTGTACTTTCGAGTTCAAAACCGGTTCCGTCCTTTAATGTCGACGATAGATCGATCTTCTCAGTATTTAATATTGTATAAGATACTCTGCCGTCCGAGCGGCATAGGTTATCGTCCTTATTTAAGAAGTATTCGGAATGACCGCCTGCTCCGACAAAGCTTCGACCCCAGCAATCGCTTAGATCCAAGCCCGGGAAAGCTCGCATCAGAGTTTCTTTGTCCGAATCGGTCAATCCGGCAAATGCCTCTTCTTTGGCGCTTACAAACACAATATAATCATTGTTGAATATCGTATCGACATATGTCTCGTAATCTTCGATAGTCGAAACTTCGCGATTTAGCATCACTTTGTTGTGATACGACAGCTTTCTGTCAAAATATGCATTGCTGCCCGAAGAAACCACTCCGCATTCCGTAAGATCTTTTGCCAGAGCCTTGGTAAGTTTGACCGCTCCGAAAGCGTTCATGTGATGTATGTCTCTCATCTCCCGCGAAGGAACAATGTCGATCGGGTTTAGCCTCAAAGCTTCATTGTAATCAATAAAAGTCAGACCGTTCTCATCCGCTATCTGCCCGGTTGCGGCTGCTGCCCCCGAAGACACGGTCATATCCGGCAGCAACACAAGTATAAGTTCTATGTCGTTATCGGCTGCCAGTTTTATTATCTTGTCAAGCCACTCGCGATATCGATACTGAGGTTCAACGGGTTCATCGTAATGATCGTATCCTTTAAATTCGCTTCCTTCGCATGTTTTAAACGAATAGGCATATCCGAGATTTACCGATCTCAAAGCTTCAGCGTCAAAATCCGCATCGTTTAACTCTTCCCAGCGCGAATGATATTCAAAGATAGGGAAAAGTCTTTCTATAAGATCTATGTCATCTTTTTCTTTTTGCCATTCTCTTACGGCTTCAATCTTGTTCGAAGAAAGCCTCATGTCATCGAACGCCATCTTGTAATATGTGCTCCTAAGCGATTCTTCCTTGTCGGTAAGATCAAGGTGAAGCGCATACGTATCAAGTACGACAACACTCGGAGACTGCGTTTTTAACATCTCTTTAAACAGATGATACGAAACAAACAGATCCTGGTTCGATGTAGACATATCAAATCCTTTAAGACCGGTTTCTCCGTACAAAACCGCGGGATTTATCCCGTTATAAACATGGCTGTTGCCCAAAAATACGACATCGAGACTGTTCTTTTCAAGCTTGTAAAACTCCTGCCACATCTCGGTCTCGGGAGTCTCGTCGAGCTTATATATGCTCTTATGGCGAAGAATGTTCTGCAGCACAAACAGAACCGTTACGAGCATAGCGGCCAAAAGTATTATCTTTATTGTTCTGTGGATATACTTTTTAGGCAAAACATTTCTCCTTTAATATTGAATATAGATAAACGAGTTTGCATCGAATGCGGTTCCGTAGATACCGAATACGACCACGATCGCTGCAAGCAAAATGAAAACAAAGCACTTAAACAGGAAATGCGACTTTAAGATTGTCTCAAGCGGCTTGCTTCCCTTTACGCATGCATAATCGAACAGAAGCACAAACAGCAGGAAAAGGAGCATCATGTTAAAACTCTTCTGCGAAAGTCCGAGCGTATATAACGTTCCGTCGAAAAGACGGTTGATCTCGGGCTTCATCGCAGCTCTTTTGAAGATAGAAAGAGCGTATGAAGTGCTCGGGGCCCTGAAAAATACCCAGGTACATGACATAAGTATGAACGTACCGAGACGCTTGAACCACTTAAGTCCCTCGGATTCTTTCCCAATCTTAAGAAGCGCATAAAACTTATCCTTGAAAGGATTAAGTATGTTTCCGCCGATCTGTAAAAGACCGTTTAGAATTCCCCATAGTATGTAATTAAGTCCGGCACCGTGCCAGAGACCGCTCACTGCAAAAACAGTGAGAGCGTTCACGTATTTTCTCACGGTTCCTTTTCTGCTGCCGCCAAGAGGGATATAAATGTAATCCTTTAACCAGTCCATCAAAGAGATGTGCCAGTTTCTCCAAAATGCGGCAACGCTCGTTTGCAGGTAAGGCTGCCTGAAATTTACAGGAAGATCGAATCCAAGCGACTTTCCGACACCGAGAGCCATGTGAGTGCATCCTGCGAAATCAAGATATATCTCAAGAGAGTAAGCCGCAATGGCAACCATCACCACCGCTCCGCTGTAGTCATTTATGTTATCGTAAACACCGTCGACTATCGCTTTAAGTCTGTCGGCAACGCACATCTTTTCAAAGTATCCGTAAAAAAGAAGCAACATTCCTGCCTGAAGATCGCTAAACTTCTTCTCACCTTTATCTTTTAACTGACAAAGCAGGTTGTTGCTGCGGTCGATGGGACCTGCAAGCATTTCGGGGAAGAAAGAAACAAATGCCGCCAGTACGGGAAGGTTTCTTTCTGCCGGAGTGTCTTTTTTATATACATCAACAAGGTAACCTACCGACTTAAAGGTAAAGTAGGAAATACCAAGCGGTGCCACGAGTGAGACACTGTGAGGGCCGAATGACGATATGAGGCGCCCAAGCACACTGTCCATTATATGAAGTGAAAAGTTTAAGTATTTAAATACAAGTAACGGTGCAAGCGCAAGTATCACCAGGCATGCAAAAACAATCTTCGAATTTCTTTTTTCAAATATACGCGCCGCAAAGTACACATACAGAATATATATCACGAGAAACAATGTGAGCTTTACGTCATAAAGGGCATAAAAAGCAAGAGAAGCCAAGGCCGCAAGACAGGGCCTCAATTTCCCCGGAAGGACATAATATACAAGCATGACTATGAGAAAAAATCCCAGAAAGCCAAACGTATTGAATGTCATCCTTTTCTCCTTTACTCGGAAAGTGATCTGTAATAGTTTTCAAGTGCGGGTCTGGCCGCATCGTAATATTTCTTAAGCTGCATGTCAAAGTGCTTTCCGAAGCTTTCCGTTATTATAGCGTCTGCCTGTTCAAACGACATGCTGTCTTTGTAAACTCGCTTGCTGACAAGAGCATCGTACACATCCGCGATCGCCATTATACGCGCTTCTACGGGTATCTCTTCGCCTTTAAGACCTTCGGGATATCCCGATCCGTCCCATCTTTCATGATGATAATGAGCGACGTTTTCGGCTATCATGTGAAATTCTTCGTCATCGGTGTCCTTTAATATCTCGTGAACTATGCGTGCTCCTTCGGCCGCATGCACCTTCATCTTCTCAAACTCCTCGGGCTCGAATCTGCCGGGCTTTCTAAGTATCGCATCGTCGACTGCGATCTTCCCAAGATCGTGCATCGGCGCGGCTTTGATGACTTTATCCAGAAAAGAATCCGTTAAGTTGTTGTCGATGTCCTTTTTGATCTCGTCAGCTATAAAGCGCACACAGTCGGAAGTTCTTCTGATATGACCGCCCGTCGAATTGTCGCGGCTTTCAACCATCATCGCCATATCAAGAATGAGTCTGTCGCTCATCTGTCTTATATGCTCGGTCTTAAGCTCAACTTCTTTTCGAAGATCATTGTTATAGTTACTGATTAGCGAAATGTATTCCTGATTCTTGGTATCGTCGGATATAAGAATCTGATATCCCTGATTGCGTTTGCCGTTATACATGTAATTAATGTCGGCAAGATAGATCTTTTCGCCCTTTTTTATGTAAAACTTATCTCTTTTTTGATCGAGATCGAATTCTTTTATGTGATCGACAAGGAGCGAAGTCAAAAATGCGTTGTTCTCGATCGGCGAGTCAACCTGAACCGTCGAAAGCTCCGGTATGACTCCCATCGCTATTTCATTGCTTCCAAGGTAGTTCAACTTAAAGTCGAGCGATATGATACCCGTCTCATTTGCCTGCTCAAGCGAATCCGCAACCGATTCGGTGATGTCGTACATACATATCCTGTACGAGATCATGATGAACAGTATCTGGCTTAAAACGTAAGCAAGCGGAAGCATCTCAATGCTCTCGATCAGTTTCCCGCCCACAAAGTATGCGAGCACCGCAACAAACTGTGTCCAGAACAGCATAAAGATGATCTTGTGCGATACATCCCTTTTCTTAAAATAGCTGTATACCGTAACGGCCAAACTTGTAAGGAACACTCCGACCACGAACACCAAAAAGATCGTGTGCATGAAGCCGTACTCTTTCACAAGTCTTTTTGTTCCGTGTTCGTTTACAAAAAGCACGCTCTTGTAAAAGATCGGCAGAAACCCTCCGGAAATTACCGCGATATAAAAAAGCATCGATATCGCGATAACAAAGGCCGAAAGAACCTTCGGATAATGTATGTTGCAAAGACTGAGTATGTTTAAAAAAAGAAACGGCAACAAGAAACAACTGCCTATATATATGATCTTTTGCGCCAGCAAAGCCGTACCGACATTGTCGGCCAGCGCACCCATCAGGTAACCTGTGATGCTTATGGGAATTACCAAAAATATCAACGACAGATATACACTGAAATGCTTGTGCCAAAGAAGCGAATATATAAGCGATAGTACCAAAGATATTATGAAAAGAGTACCGTAATAGTAAACTGCCATCCTTTTATAAGCTCCATGCCGAATCCTAATCAATAATTATATCATATTTTTACACGCTTTATAACCATTCGTTCCAGAACCGTTCGACTTTTGACGATATCGATGCGATATCTGTAAATTCGGCGTTGTCCCATTCTCTCGGAAACAGCCTTCTGTAACCGATCTCCTTGAATCTTTCGTCCAAAAGCGCGACTACGCCGATGTCTTCTTCGGTCCTTATGACTCTTCCGGCCGCCTGCAGCACTTTGTTCATGCCGGGGAATCTGTATGCGAAATCGTATCCGTTCTCTCCGCGCTTGTCAAAGAAACCTTTTATGATATCCTGTTCAAGGCAGACCTGCGGTATGCCCGTTCCGACTATGATCGCACCTATGAGCGAATCGTTCTTTAGATCTATGCCTTCGGCAAAAATGCCTCCCATTACGCAAAAGCCTATCAGCGTGTTCTCATCGCTTGAATCGTTGAATGCATTAAGGAACTGTTCTCTTTCATCTTCTCTCATGCCGGTATTCTGGCAAAGAACCGTCGCATCCGAAAGGTCGGCTACATCCGTAAATGCCTCGTAAACCTTGTTAAGAAAGCCGTATGACGGAAAGAAAACCATGTAGTTTCCGTTTCTTTCCGATACTATGCTGTCGATATATCTTGCGATCTTTAAATACTCCGAATCGCTTCTTCTGGTATACTTGCTGGTCACATCGTTTGCGATCAGAATACCCCTTTTATCGGGATTGAACACTGACTGTGCATATACTTCGTAATCTTCCTCGGTACCCGCGAGCAGTTCTTTGTAATACTGTACCGGAAGAAGCGTTGCCGAAAAGAGTATGCTCGAGCACGCCTTTTGCATGCACTCTTCAAGGTTCGTCCGGGGATTTACGCAAAACAGTCTTAAATAGAAATCTCCCTTTGAATCGTACGAGCAATAAACCTTGTAATTGTCATCGACTCTGTCGTATATGTTTAAAAATTCGGCTATATCGAAATAATGCTCAAGAAGAGCTTCTCTTTGCTCGCCGGTGATCGTAAGTTTTTCTTTCTCCCGGCCCTTCTTTTCTTTGTCCTGAAGTACCTTTTCAAGGTGAGCGTAAAGCCGCTCCAAGGATCGCAAAAAGGCATCGATGGGAGGATTAAAAAGAACGTTGTCGCAGGCGCGTTTTAGTACGAGCATCTGCTTGTTGCAGCTCTCGGCACGCTTAGCTATCCCGGGCACATCCGTGGCGCTAAGGCGCTTTAAATCGAGAAACATTTCTTTGGATATCGATGCCGAATACATGCTCCGCGCGCGGTCCACAAGGTTGTGCGCCTCATCTATAAGGAATATGTATTTTCCGGTGACACCGTCGGCAAAAAAGCGTTTTAACCTGGCCTGAGGATCGAAAGCGTAGTTGTAATCTCCTATTATGAAGTCCGAGAAAGATGACGCGTCAAGCCCCATCTCAAAAGGACATACCATATGCTTAGCCGCATAGGCCTCGATGGTCTCTCTGGTGTAGGCTTCCTCGTGAGTCAGCATGTCAAAAAGTGCTGCGTTTACCCTGTCAAAATGCCCCTTTGCGTAAGGACAGGCCTCGGGATTGCACTCCTTGTCACCGGTCATGCATATCTTTTCTTTGGAAGTCAAGACTATGCCTTTTATGCGAAGTCCCTCTTCTCGTAATATATCAAGGCAGTCGGCAGCAACGGTCCTCGTGATCGTTTTGGCGGTAAGATAGAAGATCTTCTCCGCCTTCTCCTGCCCGAGAGCACAAACGGAAGGATAGACTGTTGAAACGGTCTTGCCGACGCCGGTCGGTGCCTCGATAAATAGTTTCTTCTTATGGCAGATCGTATAATACACCTGCTTGACGAGTTCTTCCTGACCGTCTCTGTAAGGGAAAGGGAAAGCAAGTCCTTTGATGGAGGTATTTCTTTTTTCTATCCACTCAAGTTCCATCTTTGCCCATTTTTCGTAGTTTTTCAAAACTTCGTTCACGAACTTCTCAAGTGACTTGAAAGTGCAGCTTTCGTGGAAATACTTTATCTCTTCGGTCTCAATGTTACAGTACGTTATACGCACTTTTATATCTTCTATGCCTTCACTGAGAGCATACATATATGCATAAAATTTTGCCTGCGCAAGATGGAGCGGTTTTGCTTCTCTGTACTTCATGACATCGGCGTAAGTTGACTTTATCTCATCGATCGTAACTCCGGAATCGTTTACGATTATACCGTCGGCACGGCCTTCAACAGTGATGTCTATACCGTCTCCTTCGTATAAAAAAGCAAGCGGTACTTCGGCACTGTAATCGGCACCCATTCGCTTTTGGATCATTCGATGGATGCGACCGCCTTCAAGCATCGCTTGCTCGGAAAAAGTTCCCATTCTGTTGTCAATATCACCGGAGCGGAGGATAAACTCCACAACGCTCCTAACGGATACCTTTGCTGTCACAAAAAAACCTGCCTTGTATATTTCGCGGCAGGCAAATGTTAACAGGCCTGCGTATGCGCTTTCAAAAAGCTTTCCAGATCGGGATTAAATCCATTGTACGATACCGTAAGCGGTACGGACATGTCTAGTCCCAATACTCCCAAAATCGATTTTGCATCTACATAATACCTGTTATTAGAGGCCACATCAATATCAAAATTGCATTTTGACGCGATGTTTACGAACTCCTTGGCAAGATAAGGAGTCATGATGATTCTCTTTTGCATTATCTTATCCTCCGGTTGTTTACATGTTGATGGTCGCGTTCAGGCCGTCCCCACCCCTTCTGAACCAATATACATGCTTGCGAGTCCCGGCGAAAAACACATTCGCATAATGACTCGTTATGTTTGATTCATAAGTATAATTAAGAAAACGGTTTCTTGATATGTGTAAACTGCCAAAAATTCGATGATTTTTCTTGCATATTCTGTCGAAATGTAGTTAAATGTTACTGTCATACAACAACATATAGTGGAGAAAAATTTTTTATGGAAAAAACATACATTCCCGAGGGTTACAAACCCGCGCTGAATCTGCATGATACGCAGATCGCGATAAAGACCGTAAAAGATTCGTTCCAGACTTTGCTTGCGGAAAGATTGAATCTTTTAAGGGTTTCGGCTCCCTTGTTTGTGGATCCCGCACAGGGACTCAACGACAACCTTAACGGATATGAAAGACCGGTTTCTTTCGGCATAAAGGAGCAGAATGAATATCAGGCCGAGATCGTACACTCTCTTGCAAAGTGGAAACGCTACGCACTTAAGAAGTACGGTTTCAAAGAAGGCGAAGGTCTTTACACAGACATGAACGCCATCAGACGTGATGAGGACACAGACAACACTCACTCAATCTTCGTAGATCAGTGGGACTGGGAAAAGATCATCACAAAAGAAGAACGCACCATCGACACTTTGAAGAGCGTCGTAAACGATGTGTACAAAGTGCTTCGTAAGACGGAGAAATATCTTTCGATCCAGTACGATTACATCGAGGAGATACTCCCTCACGACATTTTCTTTATAACCAGTGAAGAACTTCTTGAGATGTTCCCCGAGAACACTCCCAAGGAAAGAGAATATTACATCACAAAGGCTAAAGGCGCCGTATGTATCATGCAGATCGGCGACAAGCTCGAAAACGGCAAGCCTCACGACGGACGTGCTCCCGACTACGATGACTGGGCACTTAACGCAGACATCTTCGTTTACTATCCTGTGCTCGACATCGCGCTTGAGCTTTCATCGATGGGTATCCGCGTTGACGCAAAGTCGCTTAAAGAGCAGCTCGACAAAGCAGGCTGTCCCGAGCGCGCAGAGCTTCCTTTCCAGAAGGCCGTTTTAAACGACGAGCTTCCCTTCACTATCGGCGGCGGTATCGGTCAGTCGAGAATATGTATGTTCTTCTTACGTAAGGCACACATCGGCGAAGTTCAGTGTTCTCTCTGGCCCGAAGAAACGGTCAAAACTCTTTCCGATCACGGAGTTCCGCTCCTGTAATGTTGTACAAAGAAAACAAAAAGCTGTCGGTACATAACCGACAGCTTTTTTGATTGCAAAGTCTCTTTGAACCTATTTACTTTCTAATTCGCGTTCTTTTTTATCGAATACGTTAACAAGTATCATTATGACACCGGCTACGCCCACAAATCTTAACACTGCCATGGAATCGTCATAGATCGCATTCGTGGTCTTGGAATACTGAACGGCAGTCATTACAAAGGCTGATATCACGAAGCTTGCCAATGAGTAGATGTATTTGCCCATTTTATCGGCGATGAATATTGAAATACCCATCAAAAGTGCCAGACCAAGTCCCGTTCCCGTGCTTCTTTCCATAAAAGAACAAAGAATGATGGTGAACAGCATGGGAATGGTGCCTCTCATGAACTTTCCGGCTCTGTGATAGCATATTCCGGAAAATACGAAGTTTGAGGCGACAGGAACCATTATGCCAAATGCGATAAGACATATCGCGAGCGGAGGCACCTGTGTTTCCGTCGTCGTCTCATTTGTTGCAAAAGCAAGTTTATAGAAGCTGCCCATACCTACAGCCAGCACGAGCTGCGCAAAAAACGCAGGGATCGCAAACTTGATATTGGGCTCCTCCACAGTTCTGTCCTTAATGTGCTTTGCAACAGATTTAAAGTCTCTCAATACAAAAAGACATGCAAGGAGGTGTCCCAGGCCAAACAATATAGCCGTAAGCGTCGGCGGATATTCTGCTTTGTTTTTAAAAAAGAGTCCGGTCAAAAATGCAAGTCCGTAGAAGAGCGCGGAACTTCCCAGCCAGTACATAAGTGCCGGACCCGCAAACCCCCATGTGTTTGCGAAGGACTTACGACTTATATCCTTGCTCATGGCTTTCAAATCTTCCGGCGACTTTGCTTTACGGGGATTTTCACCTTCCCCCGTGAGATCAATGGCGGGGGCGGGTTTCGAAAAGCCCATCGGTATCAGTAAAAGGCTTCTTAATCCTTCGACGGTATTTACTATCTTGGTGGCTCCCGCCTCTTCCAGTTCTTCTCTCGAGCCGTATCCATAAGTAACACCGATGCTCGTGATGCCGACATTTAAAGCCGCTTCGATATCGTACTTGCGATCGCCCACCATAACGATCTCGTCGTAATCGGGCTCTGCGCCGTCAAACATCTGACGTATCGTCTCGTTGATGATGTCTTCTTTTTTATCTCTCGTTCCGTCAAGCAGCGCCCCCACCACATAGTCAAAATACTCGCGGATGCCGAAGTGCTCCAGTATCTCTTCCACATAAACGGTAGGCTTGGAGGAAGAAACCGCTACGACACGATCTTTTTTCTTGAGATCCCTTAAAAGTTCCGGAATCCCCGGATAAATCTCGTTTTCGAATTTACCCACGTCCGAGTAGCGCTCGCGATAATATGTAATGCCCTGCTGAATTTCCTCTTCCCCCAGGTTGTACATGTTGGCAAAGGATTCTTTTAAGGGCGGCCCGATAACAGGCTCAAGTTTGTCGATGTCGGGCTCGTCTATGCCCAGTTTCGACAAAGCATATTGGAAGCTTGTGCATATTCCGACTTTCGGATCGCTAAGCGTTCCGTCAAGGTCAAATAAAATGTATCTGTACATGTGATCTCTCCATTTCCATACTAAATGAAACTATATCATTTATGCCCGATTCATTCAACAAACACTTGACAGTAAAGTTTTTCGGGCTTATTTTAATATGCAAAGTGTTTTAAAAAAGCACTGTAAATACACAGCTAGGGGAGCTAATGCTGAGACTGCCTTCGGGCTATACCCTCATTACTTGAACCGGACAATACCGGCGTAAGGAAGCACTAAAAGCCGCCTTTTTGCGGCCGTTCCCCTCCTGTAAAAATAGGAGGATTTTTTTATGTCACAAACCAACATCTCAAACGCAAAGAAAATTGCGGAAGCAGCCGTTATGCTTGCCGTAGCAACGGTATTATCACTCATCAAGATCCTTGATCTTCCATACGGCGGATCTGTCACGATAGCATGTATGCTCCCTGTAGTGATCATCGCTTATCGTCACGGAGTAAAGTTGGGTCTCCTGACCGGTCTTGTTTTCGGTATCATCCAGCAGTTACTCGGGCTTAACACACTTTCATACGTAACGACCTGGCAGTCTGTTATCGCCGTAATAATGCTCGACTACATAATCGCATTTATGGTGATCGGTCTCGGCGGTGTGTTCAGAAAGCTTTCTTCGCAGGCTAATGCATTGCTTTTGGGAACTATCCTTATATGTGTTTTAAGATATGCATGCCACGTTATCTCCGGTGCGACCGTATGGGCAGGTCTTTCGATCCCCACAAATGCCGCTCTTATCTACTCTTTTGGATACAATGCCACATACATGATCCCCGAAACAATAGTAACCGCAGTGCTTGCTTACTATGTAGGTTCGATGATCGATTTCAGAAACGATCAGATCACAAGCATTAAAAAGAGTGAGAAAGAAAAACTTCCCGTTCTCAAATGGATTGGCGGATTGTTGTTAAGCGCCGCTTTGGTGTTTGATGTACGAACCGTTTTTGCTTTCCTTCAAAACGAAGAGACCGGAGAATTTGACATTACCGGCTTAGCAAATGTAAGCTGGGGCGTTATAATTGCAGTAAGTGCGATCGCAATTGTCGTTGCGGCAATTCTGTTTGTCGTATCTTCAAAAAAGAAAGAGGAACAATAAGCTTATATGAGCACCTGCCTTATCATCACAGGCGGCGATTACAACGATCTTCCCTCAGATCTTTCCTATGACCGTGTGATCGCCTGTGATCTTGGTTTTGAACATGCAAAGAAAATGAACATAACACCCGATGTCGTGCTCGGAGACTTTGACTCTTACGATATTGAAAAAGTCAAAGCAGAAGGTTTTTTACCAATAGTCTATCCTTCAAAGAAGGACGACAGCGATACCGTGCTGGCGATAAAACACGCCATAAGCAAAGGCTTTGACGATATCGTGATAACATGCGCTCTGGGCGGTCGGACCGATCATCTTCTTGCAAACATCCAGGCGCTCGTTTACGCCAAAGAGCAGGGTGCTAACGCCACGATCGTAAGTGATAAGGAAACGATCACAGTAATTTCAAATGAAGAAAAGATCATTACCGGAAAGCCCGGCGATACTTTCTCTCTCTTTGCTCTGACAGACGAGTGCAAAAATGTATCGATAAAAGGCAGCGAATACGACGCGGACGATATCACGTTAAACAATTCTTTTCCGCTCGGACTCAGCAACAGACTGCAAAAAGAAAAAGCAGCAATCTCCGTTTCGGAAGGAATGCTGCTGGTTATATCGGTATCAACTGCTTTGTGAGATACCAAAGCAGTTGCGGAACACTTCGTGAAGAAACTCAATTAAAACTTTGAGTTTCTGTCGCAAATTTGCTTACAAATTTGCGATTCCTAATAAGTAAGCCCCCTCGTAGGCTGCATGAATTCTTCAAGTCGATGATTATATACATCCATGGCCGCTTCTTCGTAAGCGGCCGTTTTGTTTTCAAGGCCCATCAGTCTCAGTAAGAATACCGTGAACGGCGGATTGAGCACGAGTATCGGCCCGATGATGTAGGTGGCAAAGAAATTGTTTTTCTTTATACCTTCGGACTTTGTATCGGGATTTAATCCATCTCCTCTTACTGTCTTGAAAAGTTCGTCAAACTCGCCGTAGGAATGTGTGAACTGACTCTTAAATCCCACGATATCCATATCTTCGGCAAACTTTCCGACATATAGCGAATTGTATCGCTCAAGCATCTTTCTGACGGCATGCGTCTTAAAAATGCCCAGACACTCTATCCTTGAACCGTCCTCGTTTTCGATATATTCGCCGAATATTTCAAGGGCGTTACCTGTGATAAGGAATATCTTTCCTGCGTCTATGAGGCTTTCAATGCGTTCTTTGTACGGTCTTAAAGCTTTAAGCACGAGTTCCTGTGCGCTTTCCGTCATGGTTCCCATGTAGATCAAAGAAACATCGTCGTTTGATGCAAAATACGGCTCCGACTTAAGCGACGTCTCAATAACGTCGAAACCGCCGGCCGAACGCTTCAAATATTCAACATTCATAAGGTCCCCGTAAAGGTTGCAAACCTCGGGAAACAATACTTCAACTTTCATATCGATCCTTTTCTATGATAACTTTCCCGCTCTTTCTACGAGCACTTTTCTGACTTCCTGTGTGATGTCAAAGGAATCGACTCCGTGGAATACGCAAACGCTTCCGCCTTTAATGAGCGATATCGTGCGTGCTCCGTCGAGCTCGTCCATACAGACTTTGATCTTTGAATCGTCTACTCCGGCAAAGAGGAGTCTGAGCCTGTAATCTCTTGCTCTGGGGCCCGAGACCACGATCTCTTTAACAAGGTCGTCGTTTAAAAATTCAAAATCGCAGTCGTACATCCAGCAGGTATTCTCCGACCAATGCTGTTCGTCATATAAGCAGTTCATCATGAGCATTACGGTCTTTTCACCCGGAAGCTCTCTGACATAATCGAACGCTCTTGAGATAGCGAGTGCATTCTTTTCTTTTGCAAGCTGTGTGATTATCTTTACGCCGTTTTCTTCTACCAGTTTATACCTTGATTCGACCACTTTGGCTTTTTTCATATATTCCGCAAGCTGATCGTGCGAATAGCCCATCTCTCTGAAGAGTGCGACGATCGAAACCATGTTGTAGATGTTAAAAATACTGTCGTTTACGATCTCGTACACGCCGCTTCCGTTTTTGTCGGCGATCGTTACGGTGTGACCTTCGTGATCGATGTTAAATCCGTGATAATCGTACTCGGGAGATGAAAAACCGCAATCAACGCAATGCGCACGCCCGATATGATGGTATCTTAAATAATCGTACTCAAGTTTTCCCTGACATTTCGGGCATATACGTATATCGTTTATAAGATTGATGCATTCCGTAAGATCCGTATCAAGCTTGTCGATACCGAAATAAACGCGCTTGTTGTCGGGTGCCGTAAGACACGAGATAAGATCGTCACCGTTAAGTATGAGCTTTGACGTTGCCGGAATGTTCTTTGTCAGAATGCTGCTTATGAACTCGGGATGCCCGTTACGCATTATGGAATCCCTGAAAAGATTCGTGATAAGAATATATTCGGGCTTTACAAACGGGAATATCCTTAAAGCGCTTCGCTCGTCGGTCTCAAATACCGCCGTATCGAACTTTGCCTTACCTGAAAGGTTGGCACCTTTGATAAGCGCGGTGGTGATACCCGTTCTCGTATTTGAACCCGCACGGTTTGAAAGGATCTTCTTGCCCGATGCTTCAAACATATCCACGATCATGTTGTTGACCGTGGTCTTTCCGTTCGTACCCGTAACGGAAATGATGTGCTCGGGTTTACCTATATATTTCAAAAAATCCGGACAGATATTTATAGCTATCTGTCCGGGATAGTTGGTAGCATTATGCCCGGTAAGTTTCATTACCGGAATCGACAATTTTGATGCCCACAATGCAAAAAGAAAACGAACTTTACTCATTTTTGATCCTTTTAAGCATTAAGAAATGCCATGAATTCTTCGTATCTCCTATCGGCATACTCGTAACCGACTTTATAATATTCCCTTAAAACATCGGGATTGCTTTCCTTGTTGGTAAGCTTGATGCCTTCGGGTCTGAACACAAATGCTCTTCCTTCTTTTTCGAGCTTATTGAGAAGTTCGATGGACTCGTTGTAAAGACCGGGACGAACATCGATGGCCTTTAAAAGTCCCTTGTATTTGTGATAGAAAAGTTTGACCCACTTGGAATTGTATATATCGCCTTTTGCGGCTTTTCTGTAAGTTGCTTCCCTTGTGAAAACAACGATGATCTTGTCCCAGCCTTCTTCGAGTGCCTTTCTTACGGGAATGGCGTCAGCCATACCACCGTCCATCATTGGCTCACCGTCGATGTAACCGACCTTTGCAAGAAGCGGAAGCGAATTACCCACACGGATGATGTGAAGAAATTCGTCAAGATCCTTGAATTTGTCATAGTACGTAGCCTCACCGGTGTTGCAGTTGATGACGCTTGTCAAAAATCTCTTTCCCGAATTTTGAAATGCCTCAAAATCAAAAGGGCTTTCCTCTCGGGGAATACGATTAAACAGAAGATCCATATTAAAGAAATCTCCCGTTTTAAGCCAGACCTTCAATCCGAGAAGCTGCTCGTTCCTTAAAGGCTCAACGACCGAATCCATTATCCTGCCTTTCTGGCCGGATACATAATTCATACCCGCGTATGCTCCCGCCGAAACGGCCAAAACATTCGGGATATCGATCTGCTTATCCAAGAAATAATCAAGGATGCCGGCGGTAAAGATGCTACGCATAGCTCCGCCTTCCAATATTATTCCTACTTTACCATTCATAACTCATGAGTGCCCGAAGGCTCATCCTCTCCTAACATACAGAATCATTCTATCACAATAATTTTATTAAGTCCAAACGAATATAGCACTTTTTGAGTTACACTCTTTCCTTTAAGCTTTGTGAGCGCCTCTGCGTAATAGTCCAGCTGTGCTCTGTAACGGTCAACAAGCTCATTTTCGCTCGATACGTTGTCTGTCTTGTAGTCAAGGACCACTATGCCGTCATCCTCCTCGAAGAAGACGTCAATAACACCCTGGATGAGAACGTTCTCGTCTTGAGGGAAAGTTTCTTTTAACCGCTTTGCATTAACTCCCATCACAAACGGCTGCTCTTTAAAGAGTTTGCCGTTAAGCGCCGCTTTGTGCATACGAAGTGCCATGTCTGTCTTCGCAAACATCAAAAGTTTGTCCGTATTGACCAAAGAAAGCTCTTCTTTAGTGGTGACACCCTGAAGGATCGCTTTTTCAAACTGATCCTTCCATTCCTTTTCGGAGGGTTCCTTTGTGAAATCGATGAGCGCGAGGAGTGCGTGATAAGCGCTTCCCCTGTCGGTACCGGATATATGTCTTACGCCGCCTGCAAACAAAGGAATATATTCTTTTCTTTCTCGCTCTTTGAAAAGTTCCTCGGTCTCACCCTGGACTTCTTCCATAGCCGCCATCTTAAGATTCGAAACGGTCGTCTTAATGTAAAGGCCTTCCAGTTCTTTGTGCGGATATTCAAAGTTAAGTATATCCAGAATTTCCTCTTTAAGCCCCTCGTCGGCATAGCCGTTTTCGAGATCGTTCCGGATGCTCTTTTTGTCGAAAGAATTCTTTAACGCAGCACTGTCCGAATCAATGCCGTTTACGACTTCAACCGAAAAGAAGCGGCGGTTCGAAAGTACAGGATCTTTGATAAGATCAAGGTATGAGCCTTGTTTTCCGCCGGCGGATTCGAAAAATTTATCCGAATCTTTCACGCTTGAGAGCATGATAAGATTGTCTCTTGCTCTTGTGAGGGCAACGTACAAAACTCTTATGTCCTCACCAAGCGACTCGTCGGATATCTTATCTGCTATAAGTTGCCTTTTAAGAGTCATGCGCTTCGTACGCTTAACGGGATCGATCGCCATCGCTCCTATGCCTTCATCGATATCCGCAAGAAAATAATCCGATCTGTCTTTTCTGTTAAACGAATCTTCCAACGCCATCACTATGCATATCGGAAATTCGAGACCTTTGCTCTTATGAATGCTCATGATACGCACGATATCGGCATTCTCGTCAACAATGCTCGCTTCTCCTTCATCGACCGCTTCGGCTTTTTCCATCAGCTCAATGTATCTGAGAAAATGGAATATACCAAAAAAGCTGGTCGTTGAAAAATCCGAAGCTTTCTTGATCAAAAGCTCGATGTTTGCTTCTTTTTGCCTTCCCGCGGTTTTTGCTCCGTTATAGAGCAAAAATCCCGACTCGGTCACAAGATTGGTGATGAGCTCACTTATCGGCGTATAAACACTCAGTTTTCTGTATTTGTCAAGGAGCGCAAGGAAATCGCTTACGATCCTGTTCTCGGGATGACGGGCGTTAAAGCCTTTCATCTTCTCGTAAAGATAGTATTCGTTTTCTTCTGCCTCACCTTTTACGAGCGCTGCGAGTGCGTTGTCACCCTTTCCGAAAAATGAAGTAAACGCACCGAACAATGCTATGTCGTTTAAGGGATTGTCTACTATTCGAAGAAAATTGATAATATCCTGTATCTCTTTTGCCTCGTAAAACTTTCCCATTCCTTCGACAAAGAACGGAATCCCCTTATTGTCAAACGAGGTTCCGATATCTTTGCGCCAGTTCGAGGGCGCTCTTAACAAAACAGCAATGTCTTTGTATCTGACAGGTCGCATTATCTTTTCTTTTTTATCGTATATCTCACGTTTTGAGGCTATGAGCTTTTCAACGATGTCCGCAAGACATGCGCACTCCATCTCTTTAACGTATTTCTTTACCTTTTTGCCCGTATCGGTGAGGATGAGCTTTGATGTATTGTCATTAACTGTATTCGGATAGTCTGCCTTAGCGTAAAGACGCTCGTTTTCGGTGTAAGGAATACCCCCGAGTTCCGGATTCATGATCTCTTCAAAGATCGCATTTACACTGTCGACCACTTCCGTGCGGCTTCGGTAATTTTCTTTAAGATGGATCACCTCACATGAATCGTGTGTCATATTGTAACCGGATTCTCTGTGCATGAATATCTGCGGTCTCGCGAGACGGAAACGATAAATGCTCTGCTTGACGTCACCTACCATGAAACGGTTTTGTGACATGTCCGTTCCCTGATGTGACACTGCTGCCAAAATGATCTCCTGGACGAGGTTCGAGTCCTGATATTCGTCGATCATGACTTCGTCAAAACGTTTTTGATACTCCTTTGCCACATCTGTGACCGTATAGTGATCCATATCCTCATAATCCTTTATGAGAATATCTACGGCCATATGCTCCATGTCCGAAAAATCTATCACTCCCCGATCTCTCTTTAAAGCTTCAAATTCGGCCTTGAAATCAAGTGTGAGCTTTGTGAGCATAGACACATTTTTACCGGCGATAAGCATACTTTCGTATTCTTCTTCGATCGGCGCGGTAAGATATTTCGAACGCAGATCCTTTAATGAATCGTTGAAATCGCCTCTTATCCTGCGGACGCTGTCCGAAAGTGCTTTATCCGCATCGCTTTTCTTAGTGGTAAGAAGCGGTGCCTTGTAATCTCCTATCACATCCTGTAAGGCATCTCTTCCGCCCTCTTTATAGGTATCGATAAAGCACTCAAGATCATTGAGATAGCCCTCAACAGTCGGAATAAAAAGATTGGGGCCGGCCGGAAGCGTACAGATATCATATGCCTTATCAAGCATCGGTTTTAAAGCGGAGAGTTCACGAAGTATCCTCTCGTCCACGCGCTTTAAAAGATCCGAGTTCTTGAAACTTTCAATATCGTCAAAGAAATAATCGTTTCTGTTATCGTTAAGCCATTTCTCCGGCCAGGGATAACTCATCGCAAATTCGTAGAGTTTAAGTATGCTCTCTTCTATGTTTGAATCTTTGTCTTTTTTTACATAACAATCTATAAGATTGTAAAAATCGGGATCTTTTTCTTCGTACGCTCTGTTAAGCACGGCACTTAGGGCATCTTCTTTAAGAAGCTTTATCTCTCCGGTATTTGCAACACGGAACGAAGGGTCAACGTTTATGCTGTGAAAGTTCTCTTTTAACACATCAAGACAAAAACTGTCTATAGTGGTGATCTCCGCATTGTGAATGAGCGTTGACTGGCGCACAAGGCGCGAATTGTCGGGATGCTTGAATAGTTCGGCCTCCAGAGCGTCGATGATCTTTTCTTTCATCTCCGCTGCCGCGGCGTGAGTAAACGTAACAACAAGTATGCGGTCGATATCGATCGGCGAAACCGGATCGGTTATTCGCCTTATTATTCGCTCGACCAGAACCGAAGTCTTTCCCGAACCCGCAGCTGCGGATACGAGAAGATTCTTATCGCGCGACTTTATGACTTTTAACTGATCTTCAGAAAACGTAATCGCCATCTTCTCCTCCTCCGCATACATTCTGTCTTAATTCCTCGGGGCTAAAGCCTTTGTCCGATCGGGCTTCAAAACCGTCTGTTTTATCATCGTAAGGACAGACCGAGCAATACTCGCACTGTCCGCACGCCTCAAACTTATCGTTTGTAAACGGCGAAACCGAAATATCTCCGTCAAACACTCTTTTTCCGATCCTTTTTACCATTCGATCGGTATAATTTAAAAGATTCTCGATCTCTGTTTTTGAAAGCATCGACCCGGCCGTATTGTCTATTCCGTCCTTTTTTATCTTGGCAGGCACGACGATATTTTCTTCCATCACGGATTCGTCGTTAAGTATAAGGTTTTCTTTTTCTGCCAATAGAACGCCCTTCATTGAAAGAGCTTTACGGATATCCTTTTCAATATCATTTGAATCGAAATCCACTATCGGATTGTCGAGCCTGTAGTATAAAAGAGCCGACGGAACTATATTCATTCCGGGATGTTTTTTCTGCTCGTTAAGCAATATCTCACGCATATATACTTCGAGCTGCTGTTCAAGTCCGAAATAAACCCGGGAAATATCGACATCATGAGTACTTGATTTATAATCCACTATACGTACGTAAATGTTTTCGTCGTCTTTGCAAAGGTCCACTCTGTCAACCTTTCCGCGCAGAATGAGCTTCGTAGAATCGTCTATCTCAATCTCACGTCTAAAGGATACTTCATGTCCGGAAGGAGTGAACTTGCCCCTGTTTATCTGGAACTTTAACGTATCTATCGTACGTTCCATGATCTTTTTTATCTTGACAACCGTATATTCTCTTCTTGCGTCGTCCTTAAGCATTCCCTGCTCGTAATCGGAGACATACTCTTCGATCGATTCATCCAAAAGCCGCTTTGTGTCTTCTTGGGTAAGCGTCTTCCAGGTAATGTTGTTCAGCGTGAGTTTATGAGCGAAAAGATCGAGTACACCGTGGTAAACGTTTCCAAGATCGATCGCATTAAAATCCGCATCCGCAGCGCCGTTAAGATCCATGCCGTATCGAAGGAAATGGGCATAGGCACATTTTGCGAACAGTTCCATACGGCTTACGCTCGACTCAATGATCTGCCCGTAAATCTTATCTATGATCTCTCGGGACAAAGGCGTTGCGACATACTCATAAAACGCCGCATCGGTAAGTGTCCTGTAAAAATCGTCTTTTCCGTTTTGTCTGTATACGCTGTAAAGGGCTTTCGCAAGTTTTTCTTCGTCTTTGCCTGCGGTTCCCGAAGACAGTTTTCTCAATAAACCCGCAAAATGTCTGTAACTGTCTTTAAGCGATGTGATCCTCGATACGTCCGGCACATCTCTTTCGTACGAAACACAAACACTCGGATACATATGCTTCATGATGCCGCAAAGGTACGAAGGCTTAAGCGATCTGCCTTCCCTGTCGCTTCCCGAATACGACAAAATGAGCTTATCCGACGGTTTACACATGTTTAAGTAAAGATAGAGTTTTTGCTTGTACATCTCGTCTCTTGAAGATGCCGCCAGTTCATAACCGTTCTCTTTAAATACTTCTCTGTCAAGTTCGGAAAGTATACCGTTGCGCTTCGTGTCTTTGGGTATGTTTCCCTCATTTACTCCTGCGAAAAAGAGCACCTTTACTTCCGTAAGACGCGTACGCTCAATGTCTCCGACCACTATCCTGTCAACGCTCTGAGGGATTGTCCCGACCGTTATCTCCGTAACACCCGCATCGAATATTTTGTAAAACTCATCTAGTGACATCTCGATATCGCCCACAAGCGAAACGATCGTATCGAGAAGATCCATGATAAGCCTGTAAACCTGGCCGTATTCACGCGCTTTTGCAAGATCGCCCTCAGCCTCAAATTTATCTTCCATCGAGCGAAGTCTTTCATACGAATCGTTGTTCTTTATGAACTCGTAAAGGTTGCTCACATGATCTTTTGCCGTCTTCGCAGGCTTCTCCAGGCTTGCCAGTTTGTCTGTGAGCCTTACTCTTATAGCGTTATATTCTTCGACATCAAGGAGCGCGCGATCCTTCTTCTTCATACCGCGCTGAATATGTGTGAAATCTTTGTGATATGCGCTCTTGCCTCTTATGTTGAGGCTTTTTACGTAGTTATCGAATCGATCGACCTTTTCCTGCTCAAATTCGGTAAATCCGGTCCTTAAGAAATGGAACACCGCATCGTACGCATAATTGCCCGTTATTATCTTCATCGCACTCTTTAAATATTCGGTAAAAGGATTGAGTCTGATACCGCGGGTCTTATCGATAAACGAGGGAATGTTAAGTTCCTCGAAACGCCTTTTTAAGATGTCCGAATAACTGTCCAGACTTCCACAGACGATAGCTATGTCTCTGTACGCATATCCGCGTTCTCTTATCAGATCCTGAATACGGATACAGATTGCGTCGACCTCTGCGCGTATGCTCTCAGCGGCAAACATTTCAATCTCATCGGCGTTCCCGTCAAATATCTTATAAGGGTATCTGAAAAGATTTCTCTCAAGATGAGAAAGGGCCGGACTGTTCTTAAATCTGTACGGTACAGGATGGGCGGCGTTAAGATCGACATCCGTTTCGCGCGGTGCTTTGCCGTTGCTTAAGTTAATAAGACGGCTCGCGGCTTCCTGCGAAAGATGGAACAGTTTCTCGGGTCCTCCGTTATCAAAAAGCGTTTCGGGTTCGGATACCGTTAATGTTATGTAAACTTCTTTGGCGATGGAAAGAAGCTTAAGGATAACTCTTTCCTGTACAGGTGTAAATCCCGTAAATCCGTCAAAAACAAACACCGCATCTTTGGCGATATTGCTAAGATCAAGTTTTTTTATCAGAAGATCGAGCTGTTCTTCACCCGTTATATATCTTCCTTCGTTGAACTTCAGAAAAGCATCGTAAATAACGGTAAGGTCGTTTATTTTGCCCAAAAACAGATTGCCTCGACCTTTTTCTTTGATCGTTTCAAGGTCTTTAACGCTCACACCGTATTGCATGAACTCGGAGATCGAAGATTTGATCTCGTGTATATAGCCGGTCTTATTAAGGTTTTTACCGATGTAAGGCATATCGTCGGCCACTTTTGAAGCCACATGCCTTAACACAAGACTCTTTCCCGTGTCGTCGAGCACCGTTTCCCCGGGTCTTCCCGTCTCCTCGAATATTCTGTATGCAAAACGGGAAAAAGAAAGAACATCGATGTTCAATATTCCTTCGCTCCCCGATCTTGCAACGATCTCGGCCTGAGCCTGCATCGAAAACTGATCCGGCACGATAAGAAAGAAATTGCGCGACATATCCGCCTTTGATCGTT
>JAILEQ010000147.1 GCA_024687305.1 Lachnospiraceae bacterium
TACTCTCTGTTACATGCCACCTGCTTGGCGTCTTCAAAGTGTTCCGCAATCTTCGGAATACGTCCGGGATCACCGGCAAGAATGACATATTTACCCACATCACCTTCTACGCACTGTATATGGAATTGCTTCTCGAGTTCCTGCATAAAAAACCTCCCGAATATGTTAGTGTGCGAAGTTTTTTCTTCACACCTTTAAGCATAACATATCGGGAGGTCTTTGTGTTAGCATTTACGATCATTTAACATATTTGCGGAAGAGTTTTCCTATGCCGGCTTTGTGGTACAAAAGAAGGCCGACTATCGCGCCGATGGCTGCCTGAGCGATCTCGTAGGGAAGTTTGATGATCGCGTATTCTTTTGTGGAATATACATAGATCTTTCCCAGAGTATATCCGACCACCATGATGATCGCGCCTATCGTTACCGCAATGATCTGAGCTGAAAGCGGATGTTTCTTAAGTGTCTTTTGCGCGATGAGAGAGATGACCACACCTTGTATGCCGTGTGTGACAAGGGAGACGAACATCGGAGCTGGATAGAAGATGAGGTCTCCGAGGAACGATCCCACGCCGCAGGCAACAAATGCTTCAAGTGGATTTAACAATAAAGCGGCAAGACAGATCACTATATCGCAAAGGTAAAGGTGTCCGCCCGGCACCGGCACACCGAAACTTGAAAGGGCGATGTTCATTGCCATCAAAACGCCGGTAAATGCAATTCTTACGGTTGTTTCTTTTTTCATATATGTACCTCTCATTTCTTTTTACCTAAGATATTGAATCTGTGGTAAAAATGTATTTTACAAATCATGTTTAAAAGATTACAATCAAACTGGTATTATAAAAATGACCAGAAACGGTATTTTGAATATAACCAGATTGCACAAAGAAAGCGTATCACATGAACTACAAGATCGACATATCTTTACCAAAATCCGCATATCTGCAGCTATACCGCGCACTGGCGGACGATATAATCTCGGGCGTCTATCCGTATGGAACAAAACTTCCGTCCAAGAGAACGATGGCTTCGGAAACGGGTGTGAGCGTCATCACGGTACAGCATGCGCTCGATCTTCTTTCGGAAGAAGGCTATATCGAAGCAAAAGAAAGAAGCGGGAACTTCGTGATCTTTAAGGAGGCTGATTTTCAGTCCAATCCGTCGCATGAGCGGTTTGTAAAGCGCGAACTTCCCAAGGTGATCCACACGTTCGGAGAGATATCCTACGACATCCTTTCAAAGACCATGAGGAAGGTGATACTCGACTGCGGCGATTCCATTCTTATTAAATCTCCCAATCACGGAAGTCCGGAATTAAGAGAGGAGATATGTGCGTATCTGGCGCGAAGCCGAGGAATAGCAGTATCGCCCGACCGGATCGTTATAGGTGCGGGTGCCGAATATCTTTACGGTCTCGTAGCCCAGTATTTCGGGGCGGGAAGCATCATGGGGATAGAAGATCCATCCTATGATAAGATCGGAAAAGTCTATTCTTCAATGGGACTTACCATACGAAAGCTTAAACTCGGAAATGACGGTATTTCGAAAAGAGCACTTTTTTCGACGGATGCAAAAGTCATACACGTTACACCGTTTAACAGTTTTCCTTCGGGCATAACTGCCGGTATATCCAAAAAACTTGAATATCTTAAATGGGCCGAAACAAAGAACGGATTTATAGTCGAGGACAATTACGACTCCGAACTTACCGTTTCAGCAAAGCCCGAAGATGCACTGTTTTCTTTGTCGAACGGTGAAAAAGTTATATATCTTAACACTTTTTCAAAGACTGTAGCTCCTTCTTTGAGAATGGGATATATGGTGTTGCCCAAAGACGTTATCGATGGATTTGACGAAAAACTCGGATTTTATTCATGCACGGTACCGATATTCGAGCAGCTTGTCGTAGCGGAATTGTTAAAGAGCGGGAATTATGAACGTCATATCAATAAGATAAGACGCGAAAAAAGAAAAATGATGCAACCGGTTCAATAATACGTTATTTTATATGTAGTATCATATATGGAAAACTATGACAAATTATAAGGGAAAAGTTTTTGGAGGAGTTCATAATGACCAAGGATGAGATACTCTCACTCGATCCGTACACTGCGCGCCTGACCGATAAAGATATAGAGTTCGGAATGGAATTGTATACCGAAGACGCCGAAGAAAAAGCCGTTTTTATACGTGAATACAGCAGCTTTATCGGCAATGTGATAAATACATACGGGCACAAGTATTACCACGAGTTTCATATAATCAACAAGAAATATCTGGCCAATCTTACCGCTCAGCCAAACCCCGACAAGACTTTTATCGGTTTTCTTTTTATAAAAGAGGCAGAATATTTCCAGAATTTCAACGCCTATGCAGAGGTAGTAAGGAATATAAACAGCGCATTGGAGCTCGAAGAAGATCTTCCGATACATTTTAAAGCGGCGGCTCTTAACTGCGTGGTCGGGGCTTTGTGGAATTGTAATCTCTACAAAGAATCCGAGAAATATATGACTAAGATGGAAGCACTCATGGAGTCCGAAGAAATGACTCCGCTCCTTAAGTTTACCGTCGGATGCAATCTGATGAACGGATTTGCGGTTCTGGGAGATCGAATCAAGACCGACTACTATTACGATCTTTTGAAGGGTTTTTCAAGAGAAGATGTCGGAGACAATTTCTATTGTTTCCTCGAGATATTTAAATTGAGCGATGAAGCAAAGCTCAATGCTGACAGCATTCCGTCACAGGAATACATAGAGAAATTAAGAGAGAGCATGAAGTTCATTTATCCCGGAAACGGAATAGAAGAAGATTATGCCGATATCTTTATACCGATAGTCAAATACGTTCGAGGCTTTGCAAAAGATGCCAAGCTTGTTGAACTGTGTCTTAAGATAATCGAGACTACCTATTCACTTCCCGACAAGATAAACATTTATATGTTCATGTTCAAGGAATTCGGCATGACCAAAGAAACAGAGCCGGTACTGTATTCGAGATACTACGACGCGCTGGTAAGTCATTACAAGATGATCGCCGAGAACAGAAAGCATGAGATCACCAATGAGATCATGAACGAAGAACTTGCAGAGAAATACAGGATATCTGCGGGAACCGATGCACTTACGGGACTCGGAAACAGAACTTCGTACGAAGAATGTCTCGACGAGATCGCAAAGCAGCCCGAGTTTCCCGATAATCTTTATGTTGTCATGCTCGATCTTAACGGGCTTAAGGGTGTTAACGATACATACGGCCACGATGCCGGAGATGAGTTTATAAGGGCGGCGGGAGAGTGTATCACCAAGTCACTCAATTCACCCGGAAAAGTGTTCAGGATAGGCGGAGATGAGTTTATGGCGATCGTATACGATACTCCGACCGGTATGGATAAGTTTATGGAAAATCTTGATGCACAGTGTGCCGCATGGAAAGGCTCGCATAACACGCCGCTTTCGATATCAAAGGGATTTTCACAGACGCGCGATATAGTTGCTCTTGAGCAGGAAACGAGGCGTGAGAGAATAGAGAAGATGGCAAAGATCGCTGACCGCAGAATGTATGAAGACAAGAAAGCGTACTATGAGCGGACCGGTAAAGACAGAAGAAGATAGAACGATCGATTCAAAAATAAAAAGAAGTTCCCGTTTTGGCGGGAACTTCTTTCGTTTGTCCGTTTAATTGTTTCCGTAAAGGATCCTTGCATATTCCGAATCCTTGTCAAGGATAAGAGTTTTGTTGGTGCCGGTAAGCGCTTTTAACGAGTCAAGACTTCTTATGAAAGTATAGAACTCGGCTTTGCTTTCATCGTTGTAGGCGTTTGAAAGGATATGCATGTATTCAGCCTCACCTTCTGCTTCGATCTTGGCAGCCTCAGCCTGAGCGTTTGCAACGGTGATGTTAACCTGCTTATCGGTTTCGTTTCTTATCTTCTGCGCCTCCGCCTGACCTTTTGCGGTGTAGCTTGCGGCGATGTTGTTTCTTTCGGATATCATTCTTTCATATACGGCTTCCTTGTTGGCATCGGGAAGATCAAGGGCCTTGATCTCGGCGATCTTTATTGTGATACCGTACTGAGAGATATCTGAGTTTGCTTCTTTTGTAATGAGTGATGTAAGTGTGTCACCACGTGCCGAAATGATGTTGTCCTGTGTCATAGAGGAGATCGTGTTCTTTGTTGCGTTAAATACCGCAGCCTCAACACGTTCGTCCGCACGGCCCTGAACGGCACCGAGTGTCTGATAGTACTTTGTTACATCCGTTACCGACCAGATAAGGTAGTTATCTGCGATCATCGACTTTTTGTCTGAAGTGATAACGTCCGATACCGGTATATCGTAAAGTATATCGCCCGTATATACGCTTGTAACGTTTTCAATGAACGGTACGTGGAAGTGAAGTCCGGGATTGGTTTCAATGTTACTGATCTTACCAAATCTTACTATTATCGCTGTTTCGTTAACTTTTACGGTGTATACCGAGCTAAGGAAAACGACCATGGCAGCGAATAAGACTATCAATGTGACTGTAAGTTTTGCTATTGCTTTTTTCATGTCTTTTTCCTCCTTATTCTTCTATGGCCGGAACAGTGTTTGCAAAGCTGTCAAGCGGAAGAACGGTGCTTGTGTTGCCGTCTGTTATTATGACTTTGACACCCGGAAGAAGATCTTCCATTGCTTCATAGAACATTCTCTGCTTTGTGATGAGAGGATATTTTTCATACTCTGCATACATCTGGTTAAATCTGGCAACCTGACCTTCTGCTTCTGCGATACGTGCTGCCTTCGTAGCGTTTGCTTTCTGGATGATGGCATCGGCATTTGCTTCGGCTTCGGGAATCTGCTGGTTCTGATACTGAAGAGCATTGTTTTTTGCGGTATCGGCGCCCTGCTTAGCAGTTTCAACGGCCTTAAATGCCGAAACAACTTCTTCAACGGGAGGACGTGAATCCTGGATGGTGATGTTTACTACGGTAAGACCGACATTTCTTGATTCAAGTTCCCGTAAGAGAGCATCTTTAATATCTGCCTGGATCTGTCCTTTGCTAGTCGTCATGGCTTCATCAACGGTGTAATTTGATACGACCGTTCTGATGTTGGCCAATGTTACGTTTTTAAGTATAGCTTCGGGCGCTTTTGAATTGTAAAGATAAGCTACGGGATCGGATATTCTGTATTCGATGTAGAAGTCGATGTTAAGCAGGTTGAAATCGGATGTGATCATAACACCGCTTGACTCATCTACGGGATAGGCACCTTTTTGTCCGTCTTTGTCGATGATGTAACCGATCGATGTACCGTGTGTCGTCATATCGACTTTCTTGACCGACTGCCAGGGAGCTTTGAAATAGAATCCTGCAGTATTGACTTTTACTACTTTACCAAATTGTGTGACAACTGCGTTGCTCTGCTCGTTAACGGTGTAGAAACACTTTAAGATGCAGATCGCAAGTACGATGCCGATCACGATTAACACTACCGTGCTGACACCTTTTTTAAAGGTTGTCAATTCGTCTACTTCGGCGTTTGAGAATCTGGTTTTGTTTTTACCAAACATTTTCTTTGCACCTCCTGAATGTAGGTTTTTTGATTATCCTCATCAATAAAATATGATATTTCCAATATTGATTATTGTAAAGGAAACTTTTTATAAAGTATACCGCGCGTATTGCGATTTGAGGGTAGATAATCCGCACCGTATAATATATAATAGTTTAAGTTAATGCTATTAGCGGAGGGTTATTTCATGACTAAAGAAGAAAAGAAATCTTATATATGGTATGACAGAAAACGTACTTTTTTGGGTCTTCCCTGGAGTTTTACGAAATATGCTTTTTCGGATGACAGATTATTTATAGAGAAGGGTTTTTTCACGACCACATTTGATGAGGTTCGCCTATACAGGATACTTGATCTTAAACTTACCCAGAAACTGTGGCAGAAGATATTCGGAGTGGGCACGATAAATGTTTTTTCTTCAGACAAGTCACAGGGTGAGTTTCCCATACTCAATATTAAAAAGCCAAGATATGTCAAAGAGATCTTAAGCAAGCAGATCGAACTGCAAAGAGACGCCAAGAGAGTTGTTAACCGTGAGATGATGAACGGTCTGGATTTTGATGCCATGGATCCCGATAATGACGTTGACGGTTACGATTCCGTAGAAGATATTCACTGATATCATATTTTGAATTTACCGGGCAACAAGCGCTTATTTAAGCATAAGCGTCTGTTGCTTGACTGTTTTATATGAAGACATTTTTCAAGGAACACAAAAAACTTATAAATGCGATCATAGTTGCACTCATTCCGCTCGCAGCCTGCATTGTCATGACAAGGTTAAATCATAAGACAATAGCCGATGTTTATCCTGCCGCAAGCGAATGGAACGATGAGCTGTTTTACTATAAACAGGTTGAGTGCAGCGTCCTTGACGGAACACCGAACGGATATTTCGGCTACAACGAAAGCAGCGCCGAAAAACTATCTTACGGCGCATGGAGCCCGCTCATAATGTCATGGTGGATCGTATTCTCAAAGGCGTTTGGTTTCACGCCTCTTTCCATGGTGATCGCAAACATCTTAATAATGTCGATAAGTGTATTCCTGTTTGGATTGCTCTCCAATTTATCGGAAAACAGGCTTTTTTTGCTCGCTCCGATATTTTTGTTGACGACTCCTCTTGCCAGATACATGCTTTCTTATATGCCCGAGATATTTATCATCTCGTTTGTAGTTGTGTTCATGGGACTTACCGTCGGCTATGAAAAAAGTGAACGAAAACTTCCTCGTTTCATATTTATGCTGGTGATCGCCGCGATCATGACCCTTTTAAGACCGTATATGGTTGTTTTCTTCCTGTTTGCTTTGGCTGTCACAAAAAAGGACGACATAGCAAAGCATCTGATCACTTTTGCCGGCATGTTTTTATCTCTCATCGCATATTTTCTGGTAGAAAAGAATTATACCGCCGAATATCTGGGAGATGTTTATTCTACCGAGTGGATCTCTGAATTCAGAAATTTTGGATTTTTAGCCGGCATCAAAAATCTGATCTCTACGCTTATTCACATGACAGGCGCGATCGCGAGCAGCTGTCTGGGTGCACTTAAGAGCGGATATGCGATCGGTGTTTATTTCTTTGTATTTCTGTTTTTTATGTTCATGTTCTTTGGAGAATGGATCAGAAGAACAAGAAAGAAAGATGAGTCGGCGAGGCTTGCTCTTGCCATGCTTTTATGCGATCTTGCGATGCTTGCCGCGATCATTTATATGTATTCGCTCCATGACGGCTTCAGACATCTTTTGATATTTATCGTTGCCGGAGAACTCCTGGCGATAGGTCTTTCCAAAGGAAGTTATTCAAAAGAACTCATAACCGTGCTGGTTCTTTTGGTGCTTTTCGTGATAAAAGGAAAAGATCCCGTTTATTTTAAGCCTTATTATGACGGCGCGATCACCGGCGTAGGTTCCGATGAGATAAAAGAATTCAACGAACAGCTTAAAGCCCGTATGGTGGCTACCGACGAACTGTCGTGGGACAATACGGTGGTGATGGTACTTACCGATCGCAAGACGGACGAAGACCCCGAGAAGGCTTCTATGATCAAATGGCAATACGGATATGGCATTCCCGAAGGGTTTGCGATCTCACTTTGTGAGAATTCTTATGTTTCGGACAATCTGAGCGGAATAAAGTCAAAATATATATATTTGCAGACCGGCGGTACGGTCGAAGAAAAGATAAAAGACCGCGCCGAACTTATCGCCTCAAATAATGACGTAAGTGTTTACCGGTTTAAGGGGAAAAAGTGATAAGTGTTTTATCGGTTGATAATATGAGAAAAAGCGATGCCGCAACCATCGCTTCAAAAACTTCGGGTGCAGAGCTTATGTTACGAGCTGCACGCGGAGTTTTTATAGTTTGTAAAGAGTCGCCGTTCGCAATAGTATGCGGAACGGGAAATAACGCGGGAGATGGGTTTGCACTCGCAACTTTGCTTAAAGAAGCCGGAAAGGACGTTACGGTATTTATCGTAAAAGAAAAGTTTTCAAAAGACGGGAAGTTCTATTACGACAAATGCGAAGAACAGGGTATTCATATTGAACTGCTGGATAAAACCGATTCTTTGCGAGGGTTTAAAACAGTGGTCGATTGTCTTCTGGGGACGGGCTTTAAAGGAAGTGTCCGAGAAGATATAAAGACCGCGATCGACAAGATAAACGAAAGCGATGCATATGTCATTTCGGTTGATATCAACAGCGGTCTTAACGGTGACTCGGGAATGGGAGAGACTTTTGTCAGGTCCGATATCACGGTATCGATCGGCGGATATAAGCCCGGGCATTTTCTTAATATGGCCAAAGATGCCATGAAGGAGAAGATGAATGTCAATATCGGAATCGATCCCGTTGATGAACCTTACAGACTTATTGAAGCCACCGAAATCGCACCTTATTTTGGTAAAAGACTCAATTATTCCAATAAAGGAACGTACGGATATACTGCTCTCATCGGCGGAAGTGAGATGTACGGCGGAGCGATAAGGCTTGCTTATATGGCAAATGCGGCTATGCGTTCAGGCGCAGGAGTCGTGAAAGTTGCCGTTCCGAGATCGATCGCGCACGATGTCGCACCAAATATCCTTGAGAGTACACTTTTTCTTCTTCCCGAAAAGGACGGAAAGATTGCTTTTGATGATGAAGCGCTTACGGAGCTTACAAAGAATGTGAAGGCAGTGGCGATAGGACCGGGCATAGGGCAGAGCGAAGAAGTTAAGAAGACTCTCGAGTTTTTACTTAGCCGGTTTGGCGGAAAACTCGTTATCGATGCCGACGGACTTAATGTGCTGGCTACCATGGGAAGAGATGCCTTAAGGAACGCAAAGTGCAAAACGCTGCTTACACCTCACATAAAGGAATTTTCGAGATTGACGGGAAAGAGCACGGAAGAGATACTTTCAAATCCTATTATGGCGGCAAAAGAATATGCTGCTTCAACCGGCACGGTGCTGTTGCTTAAGGGACCGTCCACGATAATAACCGACGGAAACACCGTCAATATTGTCGACAGGGGATGCGCGGGAATGGCGACTGCCGGAAGCGGAGATGTACTTACCGGAATTCTTTCCGCTTTGGTTTCCTACATTGACGACATGCTCATGGCAGCAACGTCGGGGGCATACATAAACGGGCTGGCGGGCGAACTCGCCGAGAGACAGAAGGGCTCGATCTCCATGAACGCAAGCGATACTGTTTCAAACATACACAATGCAATCTTGCTTATTATGAACATATAGAATCAGAGGGTATTATAAAGATCAAGCGAGAATAGCTAAACAGAGCGTTAATAGTTTTAATATAATTCAAGCGAAAAAGTATTGACATCGCAAAGTGCGATATGGTAATCTCTAAACAGTTAGCGGTGGCTAACTACGAATAAATCATGTATGATTTCTCTCCTTTTTCCCGTTCCTATGGCGGTGCTTAAAGGAGAGAAATTAGTGTTTAGGAGGTTTTACCATGAAAGACTATTTGGAAATAACGGAAGTTTACGGTAGAGAGATACTCGATTCAAGAGGAAATCCCACAGTCGAAGTCGAGATCACGCTCGCTGACGGAACAGTCGCTACGGGATGTGCTCCCAGCGGTGCTTCAACCGGTGAATTTGAGGCACTCGAGTTAAGAGACGGCGACAAGGGCAGATATCTCGGTAAGGGTGTTTTAAAAGCAGTAAATAATATCAATACGGTCATTAAAGACGCTATTCTTGGGATGGATGCATCCGATACTTATGCAGTCGATGCCGCAATGATCAAAGCTGACGGTACGAAAGATAAGTCAAATCTCGGAGCAAATGCGATACTTGCGGTTTCGATCGCAACTGCACGTGCCGCTTCAAAGTCTTTGGATATTCCGCTTTACAGATTTTTGGGCGGAGCAAATGCCAACAGACTTCCCGTTCCCATGATGAACATTCTTAACGGTGGTGCACATGCGGACAGTGCCGTTGACACTCAGGAATTTATGATCATGCCCGTCGGAGCACCTTCTTTTAAAGAAGCTTTGCGCTGGTGTGCCGAAGTGTTCCATAATCTTAAGGCACTCATCAAAGAGATGGGTGATGTTACCGCAGTAGGTGATGAAGGCGGTTTTGCACCCAATCAGTTAAAGAGCGACGAAGATGCCATCGAAAAGATACTTGAAGCGATCAAAAAAGCAGGTTTTGAACCGGGAAAAGATTTCATGATCGCTATGGATGCCGCTTCATCGGAGTGGAAGAGTGAAAAAGGAAAAGGCTTCTACAAGCAGCCCAAATCAGGAAAAGAATTTACCTCTGACGAGCTTATAGCTCATTGGGAAAGCCTTATAGACAAATATCCCATCATATCAATCGAGGACGGACTCGATGAAGAAGACTGGGAAGGATGGCAGAAGATGACAGCCAAGATCGGCAATAAGGTTCAGCTTGTAGGCGATGATCTTTTTGTTACCAATAC
>JAILEQ010000165.1 GCA_024687305.1 Lachnospiraceae bacterium
ATACCGGATGATATCAAAGTTGCTTCTTTTTACAACTCTACAGTTTTGGAGCGAAACACACCTTCCGTTACGTCGCTGTCGTTTGATGCCTCTGAGCTTGGAAGAGTGGCCTGTGATACGCTTATCAGGCTGATAAAGGAAGAAGATGTTCCCGAAAAAACTCTTTTAAAATACGAGGTATTGATGAAAGAGTCGACGAAAAAACGTTAAACCTAAATTCTGACCACAACATGTTGTGGCCTCAATCCTTTCAAAAGCATGTAAAGAGGCGGGTTTTAAGTCTTCTGCCTCTTTATTTTTTGCAACAAATCTGCTAAAATCTTCGTATAGTTAAATTATGATCGGCTTCGGGGTTTGGCGGTATGCAACTGCGGCGAAATGCGCCGCGTGGCTAAGAAGGGGATTGCAAATGAACGAAGTCAAAAAGAAGATCCTGATGGTCGACGATGTAGCACTCAATCATGCCACCGCCAGAGATGTGCTTGAAAACACTTATGAACTGTACGAGGCTCTTTCTGCCGAAGAGGGTTTTAAGATACTTGAGACAGTCATTCCGGATCTGATCCTTCTCGATATCGTTATGCCGGACATGAACGGTATGGAGATGCTCAAAAAACTTAAAGAGACTCCTGCGTACAAGAGCATTCCGGTCATCTTTTTAACGGCCGATACGAGTGCAGAGGCTGAGGTTGAAGGCTTCAATCTCGGAATAGTCGATTATATCACCAAGCCTTTTGTGCCTACGGTCATGAAGAAACGTATCGAGACACAGATAGAGCTTGCCGAATATGAGCGTGACCTTGAGAGAAAAGTCGATCAAAAGGTCGAAGAGATGGAAAAGATGTACGATATCATCACCACCAGTTTCGCCGGACTTGTTGAATCGAGAGACGGTGTTACGGGCGGACATCTTAAGAACACCTCCATTTACTTCACTGCATTCATAGAGCATTTGAAGAGCCTGCCTCAATACAGGACAATGCTTCCGAACGATATCGTAAAAAAAGCCTGCAGATGTGCACCGCTTCACGATATCGGAAAGATCGCGATAAAGGATGCGGTCTTACAAAAGCCCGCTTCGCTTTCGGCAGGCGAGTTTGACGAGATGAAACTTCACGCGCTCATAGGCGGTGAGATATTCGATTATATCAAGGAACGCATACCCGATAAGGATTTTGCCGATATTGCGGGGAAGATAGCGCTGTCACACCATGAAAGATGGGACGGAACGGGCTATCCCGAAGGACTGGCCGGTGAATCGATACCGCTCGTAGCGCGTATAATGAGTATCGTGGATGTTTACGATGCGCTTACCTCGAAGCGTCCTTACAAAGAGCCGTTTTCGCACGAGAAGGCCATGGGACTTATCGCCGAAGGCAGCGGAACTCAGTTCGATCCCAATCTTGTCGAAGAATTTCTTTCGATAAGCAGGGTCATCAAAGAATGCCTGCTCGCAAAAGAGCAGATGATATTGCAAAAACAGTATTTTACTTCGAAATACAATCATAAAGATTAAAGGACCGAACGGTCCTTATGCGGATATAGTACATCGGTAGTACATGAGCTTCCCAAGCTTAGGAGGCGGGTTCGATTCCCGTTATCCGCTCTGTGTAAAGGATTAACCTAAGAGGACTCAACTCACGGTTAATCCTTTTGTTTTACCATCTCATTAATACACTAAAATGAGGGCAAAATGGCTGTTAAGAATTTAAAGAGTGTTGATGAAGCAAAAAAAGTCATTCGCGAAGCGGGACTTTATATCGTAAAAGAGTCGGACTATGAGAGAATATTAAACGTAGCGGCCGACTATTATGAAGAAGATGCTCTTGTTACGTGGCTATGCGGGGGCAAGTTCAAAAGAGAAATCTTTATGAACATAGTACGTGCCGCTATCTATTCCATGCCCGATACTTTCATATATGCCGACAGTGAGGATTTTAATGCATTGGCTATCTGGATCGCACCCGGATTTGGCGGCGTGAACATCCCTGTTTATTTTAAAAACGGAGGTTACGATCTGTTAAAGAAAGGCGGTATAGGCCTTATTTTCAGACTGTTTATTTATAATATGTATTCAGGCGGGCTCAGAAAACGTCAGACCGGCGGAAAAGACTGGTATCTTTTTGTATACACGGTCCGCACGATATCGAAAGGACTCGGATACGGAGAAAGAATGCTTAAACCAATAACCGAATTTGCATGGAAGCGCGGTGAGGCCTGCTATTCGGAAGTGAACAACGATATCGGTATCGCCATCATGAAGCAAGCGGGTTTTCAGGTAAGAGAACAGGGAAAGGTTCTCGGAAGCAACGTTAACCACTATGGAATGATCGTATAATCGATCAGAGGAGATCTATGTTCAATATTCTGTTGATCTTTCAGATTATATGTGCCGCTATGGCAGCCTTGTCGGTAGGCAGGGTGTTATCGATGCGCAATTCGATAAGTTCCCGCTACCTTATCATGACTGTACTATGTTCGGCCATTTATACGTTCGGTTATCTTCAGGAAATGATCTCGACCACAAAAGAGATGGCTATGGCAAGTTTTGCGTTTGAGTATGTCGGACTCGCTTTTCTGGCTACGGGGTATTTTCTTTTTACCTGTGAGTATCTGTATATAAGAGTTAATTCTGCTGTTAAGTGGGTGATGTTTTTGTTTGGTATTTTTATACTGACGCTCGTAATGAGTGCGCCATATCATCATCTTTACTACGCAGATTATTATTATACGACCGAAGGGCTGTTTCCGCATATCGTTACAAAGAAAGCTCCCCTTTATTGGCTCTTCCTTCTTTTTGAGTCGACATTTCTTTTTGTATGTGCTTTTCTTTTTGCATCGAGAATATCGGTATCGCGCGAGAAAAGAGTGAAGAGACGCATGTTCTTACTCTTCTTTGAATCGCTTATTCCGATCGGAGGTACCATTCTTAACCTTACCGGCATTTTTAAGGGGTTTGAGGTGGCCTCTTCGATGGTTACGATCATGGCAACGCTCATGACGATAACGATCACGAACGGAAAACTCGTGGACGTACGCGCCACGGCATATACCAACCTTTACAGAAACCTTGGAACCGGGATCATAATCGCCGACAGTCTTGGAAATTATCTGGACTCTAACCTGGCTGCCAAGATGACGTTCCCTGAACTTCACGAAATGAAAGTCGGGACCGATCTTCGTGAATTGAAAGCACCTTTCTTTGAAGGCGTCGGCGAGCACTATTTTGAAAAAGACGGAAGCTACTATGTCATCACTTGTATGCGTCTTTTTGAGCGAGGGTCAAACATCGGTTACATCATATCTGCAAACGACGTTACCGAAATGCGTGAACGAGTAGAAGAAATGAGAGTGCTCAAAGAAGAAGCTGATATCGCCAACGAGGCAAAGAGCCGCTTCCTTGCCAACATGAGCCACGAGATAAGAACCCCTCTTAACGCCATAATCGGCATGAGTGAGCTTTCCGAAAAGGAAGAGTCGCAGGAAGTAATAAGAGATTACATAGGTCAGATCAAGTCAGCCGGAAAAGTGCTTGTCGATATAGTAACCGATGTATTGGATATCTCAAAGGCCGAATCGGGCAAACTCGATCTTAATCCCACAGAATACGATCTTTGGGAATTTCTCAATTCCGTTATCAATATCACCAATATGCGTATCGGTGACAGACCGATCGAATTTTTCGTCGACATAGATCCTGCCATTCCAAGAAAACTCTACGGTGATGATGTGCGCCTTCGCCAGATATTCATGAATTTTCTTGGCAATGCCGAAAAGTACACGACTTCGGGCTTTATAAAACTTACGGTCGACGGTGAATCCGACGGGCAGACACTGAACCTTAAGGTTAGTGTAGAAGACAGCGGACGAGGCATAAAGGAAGAGGATATGGACAAGCTCTTCAAGCCTTTTTCACAGGTTGATGCCGCCAAAAACCGTGGTATCACCGGCACGGGACTCGGTCTTAACATTTCTGCACGTCTGATCGACCTCATGCAGGGATCTTATTCCGTTAAGAGCACCTACGGAGTCGGAAGTACTTTCTCGTTTGAAGTTAAAGAGGAAGTTATCGCGCTTGCGCCGCTTGCGAGCGGGGTTAAGAGAGAAACCGTCAAGGTTACGAAATATGCTTCTTTTTACCTTTACGGAAAGCGCGATTCTCTTGTTGAAAAAGGGGAGGAAGAAAAGAAAGAGGCTATCGAAAAGAAATATCCCGATGCCAAAGTTCTGGTGGTGGATGACAATAAAGTCAACGTCAAAGTGCTTTGCGCGTTCCTAAAGCGCTTCGATATAGATCCGGACACCGCTCTTTCGGGTGAAGCGGCGATAGAAGCCGTTGAGAACAAAGACTACGATCTTGTGCTGATGGATCATATGATGCCGGGCATGGACGGCATAGAGGCAACAAAGAGGATAAGGGCCCTCGGCAATCCATGGTGCAAGAGCATGAAGATAGTCGCCTGCACGGCCAACGTTCTTAAAGGAATAGAAGAAGAATTCAAAGCGGCCGGAATGGACGGATTTCTGCCGAAGCCCATTCAGATGGACAGCCTGGCAAAACAGCTGATGCGAAGTTTATAAATTCAATCGTTAATAAAAGCGGCACATTTTGTGCCGCTTTTTTAAAATTTCGCAATGTTACAATTTTATCAGACTATTGATCCCGTTATACATCCAATGTATTCTTCTTATCTCTTGTCCTAATTCCGATAAGGATCATGATTATCGCTATTATATGCAAAGCAATGATCACGACATCGTGAACACTTTTTACCCCCTTATCAAGAATTATAGCCAAAATATCAATAGCCAATCCTGCCCAAAACAGCATTTTACCTCTCATTTTCTTTCTCCTCTCCGGTCGGATTATTCAAATCTCAATATCAATCGTGATTAAAAGATATGCGATTTTATGCATCGTTTTTTTCGCCATCGTTAGTTATTGTAACATGCATTGATATCAGATGTCCAGTTCCGCCGGTTCACGCTCGTTTTTTCTTTTTACCATATAACAAAAATGGGGTAAAAAATGGTGGTCAAAAATGGTACATAAAGTGCCGTTTTTCATATTTTACTGTCGTTCGTCAAAAAAATACTGTCGTTCGTCAAAAAGTACTTGAAACTTGCATTTAACATTAAGTATGGTGGTGTTGATGTGGTAAATGCATCGAATAATAATCGTTCAAACAAACAGGAGGAAAAAATGATGGAAAGAATTTTCAAATCAAAGATAATGAAAGTGGGAGTAATAATGTGTATAATGGTTGCAATGATAATGATTGCATCAGATAAAATGTATGCGGGAAGTTGTCTGTACTTGAATGAAGGAAGACCACATAATTATGATTCTCATGTTTTTCTTTCGGGAAGACAATATTCGGAGTGGAATACAGTCTATGTAGAATATGATCCATATACATTGAAGCCTGTTAAAATATATCAGAGCAGATCGGTTACTGAAGTATATGTGCATGAGTGCGTTTGCGGTGAATCGCGTTTGGAATACAGGACAGCAGCACCGGAGACGAGAACTCTGCCTTGATGAAACCGAAAGAATAAAGAAATCAATTAACCCCGGACAAACGGATGAATATAAAGAATAAGATCGTTTCAGTGTTTACAGTTTTTGCTTTGGCCTTGGTCGGCTGCACTTCACAAGGGCCCAAAGAAACCGTGAATACTGATCTAAAAAAAGAATATGTTAAAACTGTAGTTGTTCAGGACATAAAATTGAGCCTGTTTTCATCGTATACGGTCAAATTAAGTAAAGGTAACCTGTATTATCTGGTAAAAGATTCCGGCGAGCAGTCGGATGATGCCGATAGTGAGATGACAAAACTGATGAAAGTGTCTGAATCCGATACTATACCGCAAGAAGTATCGGCTCAGGAAGGATGGAATGTCTCCGCATTTGATGTTTATGATTATTCGGACGGCGAATACTATTCGTTTCTGACAGATAACGGAGCAGGCTATACTATTGGTGAATACGATTCTAACGGGCAAAAAAAGTCAGAAACAGAGATTCCGGACGAATATACGAAAGCATATCCTGAGGATATGCTTTCGATTGAAAATTCAAAGTTTTTGATCCTGTTTTCGGACACGCTGGTTTTAACCTCAAAAGACGGCAGCAGCAAAGCGCTGCCTTGTCCGGGAGAAAAGTACGATAAGGTTCTTAAACTGAAAAATGGGGATGTCTATGTTTCCTATGAGGATAAAGGCGGACAATTCCGACTTGCTCAATTGGATATAAGAAATGCCAAGCTAAACAGAGAAGTTTCAATAGATATTCCCGGGCTTTATCTGTGTGAAGCGAACAATGGAATATTGATATCGAACGGAATGAAGGTTTTTCTTTTTGCTATCGAAGACAATTCATTATGTGAAATATGCGATCTGACGAGTAAAAAGATCAGATCCGATACTGTCCGTGCGATTGAAGGTTCCGACACCGGTTTCAATATTGCATGTTGTATCGGAGTGGATGATGTTTCTTTAAATCTTCTGAGATTTTCTGAAAAAGAGGGAAATGATGTCGAGGCGCACTCCGATGGTTATAAGTATGACGATGAAGGCAAGCGGGTAGTGTATCTGTATTCTCCGTTGGGCAGAGAGGTAATGCTTGATTCTTTGGGTGGGGTAATTGACTGCTTCAATTATGAAAATCCCGATTATTCAATCGAAGTTGTAGAGGCACGTGAAAACATCGATCCTGTTTTTGACCCGCAAGTCAATCCCGATCTGGTGATCGATGAGTTAAATACATGCATTGAACAATATGCTGAAGGCGGATATTTGGAGGATCTGTATCCGTACATTGACAGATCGGAAAACATTTCAAGAGAGGACATTCCGACTTTTGCGACAGATTCATATGAGATCGACGGAAAGCTTTACGCGTTGTTTAACCGATTTGATCTAAATGTGATTCTGACAAACGATTTGGATGTCCCCGAGAAGGAGATGGAACCGCATGAATTTATCGAATGGCTGGAAAGCCATGGAGAGATTTATTCGGAAGCCCCGTTGGACAGATATTCCCTAAGGCTTCTCATATTCATGCAAATTATTGATAATTATGTTGATGCAGAAAGAAAAACCGCCGACTTTAAGACGGAATCTTTCGAGAAACTGCTATCGGAATTGAAAGAATGCGACATAGCACCATCCGAGCCCGCACTTATAAGTGATCTGAGTGTTGCTTCAGGAGATTACAACAATGCCTTTTTCGTTAAGCAGAGAGTGAGCGGACTTAAAGATCTCGCCGAATGCGAGGCTTCGATCGGTAATCGTTTATGCAGGATCAGGCTTATAAGTAATGATAACAAAAAGTCATCCTGTTTCTTTATGCCGTATGAGACAGCGGGAATATATGCAAATGCGGAATGTAAAGAGGGGGCATATGCTTTTATCGAATATCTGATGACTTCAAGAAATAACGGTATGTTTATGGGGACTATGTACGACCAGGGTGCAAAGTCGGGACTTTGTTATACGCTTACAAGCGTACGCGAAAGTGTTTTTTCTGATTCTTTGGGCGAGATTGAAATAGGCACTCCTAATGGGGCCGTAAAGTACGAAATAACCAAAACCGACAGAGAACTGCTGGAAAGCCTGATCGAAGACGCGAAAGACCTGAATGGCATATATAGGCGGATTCTTGGAATCATGACGGAAGAAACCGACACATACTTTCAGACCGACAAATCTGCAGCTGCGACAGCAGAGATCATTCAAAGCCGGGTGCAGAATATGCTTGATGAAATGTGCGATTGATCGCCTTATCAGTTATTCACCGACGTGCAGCTTAAACTCTTTACTTCGCCGCCCTTTTCAAGGAATGCGTCGAACTCATCGAGAGTGATCTCGTGGTTCATTCGAACCGTGAGGTTATAGGTTGCAAAGCCGTCTTCTTCAAATTTAACTTTACTTTCAATAACCTTCGCATTTTGCTCGTTTAAGTATTTGTGAAGGTTATCTTTGAATTCAGGCGTATTCTTTGCGGTGAATCTTAAGTGGTAGGTAGAGATCGTATCAACGTGAGTGAATCTGTGAATGACAAGCTGCATGATCGTGATGACGACCGTTGCAAAGATGCCCATCACATACATTCCGGAGCCAAGAGCGATACCGATACCTGCGGTTGCCCAAAGACCGGCGGCAGTGGTGAGACCTTTGATCGCATTGCCGTTGTGGAATATAACGCCGGCGCCCAAGAAGCTGACACCGCTTATTACCTGAGCCGCTATACGCGCGGGATCGGCAGTTCTGACGCCTGCAAGCGCGCTTGCGGTTTCACTGCCGAGATCCGAGAAGCCGTACTTGGAAACGATCACTACGAGAGCTGCGGCGCAGCAAACTATAAGGTGTGTTCTTACGCCCGCTTCTTTTAAACGCATGCTGCGTTCAAATCCGATCGTTGCTCCGCATATGCATGCAACAAGGAATCTTAAAGCAAATTCTCCGTACTGGAGCCATGAATAATCATCTATTATGTATTGAATTGCAGCCATTTCTTCAGTTATCCTCCGGGATAAATTTCTCAGTTAAGCGAAAATCTTGCACATTGCGCCGAATCGGGTGTGGGCGTGCAGAAAAACCGCTTGACTTCGGTGTTTTCATATATACGTTCGCAAAGCGATAAAGCTTTGAAAGTTGTTTCTTCGTTCCATAAAGGAGTGGTGGAGAGCGAAAGGAGCGAAAGGACTCCGGTAGGCTTATCCATCGTCTCGACTTTGTCAAAGGTGTTTCTTCTAAGACACATGATCGATCTGACTTTATAGGTGCCCGTATCGGTTTCTTCGTGCATGCGGCTCCAGGGAGTGGGCAGGGAGATGACCTCGCCGTCTGCGGGCTTTAAAAGCGTGAAATCATCACTTATCATAGGCGCATTAAACGACTTTGACCAGATCTCCGCCTGAGTTGATTTGCCTGTTCCGGGAGTTGCGGTAAAAAGAACGAGCCTGTCGCCTTCAAGCACGGACGAAGCGGATAACATGAGCATTCCGTTATTAAGGGCATTGATAAGGAAAGGGTCGAAAAGCGCAAGCATGAACTCTTCCTTTAACGTATCGTCATAAGGCGGAAGAGAAAAGATGTTTGCTTCACTGCCGTCTTTAAGAACGTGTATTTCCCTTATTCGTTCGGTTTTTGAGTGGATCAGGATATATTCTTTGTCAGCGTCCAGAACGGTTACGTTTTTATTGCGAAGTATCACATTTCCGTTTTCGGTATAGGAGGGAAGTCCTATCCTGAAACGTACTATCACATCGGGCTTTTCAAATTCACCCTTGAAAGGGACCAGCTTTTCGAAAAGAATATCTTCCTCGGTCTTTATCCGAAGTCTGACACCCGCTATCTCGATATCCGTATTTATAAAAACATCTTTCCCGACGGGAACATCGTCCGAAAGTATCATACCCAGCGCCATGAGCTTTGAGGTAAAGGCAAAAACGTCCGAAGAAACCGCTTCGGCATCTTCCCTTTTGGGCATGTAATGCTCAAGCACGAGTCTTATGAGATGTTCGCGTTTCATATCCGTGGCAAGTGTTTCCCAGATAAATTCCCCACGCTCGTTTATCATAAGGGGTTTTCTCATATCCGAAGCAGCCTGCCCCGTGGGAATGAGGAAAATATCGCCATCGATTTTTTTAAGTATAAATAAATCATTTCGCCTCATGGTTTAACTATAGCAAGATTTTCATTCTGCTACAAGAAAAACGAGAAAAAACGTTTAAGTGGCGTAATTTTGGGGTTTTTGGAGCCAATATATTTTTTATATGTTATTTTTAACAAAAATGTACAACAAAAAATATAAATATTCCACAAAAGTGTAATTATTATCCATATTAATGTAAAAAAAGTATTGCGTTTGAACAAAAAATGAAGTATTCTAAACTTACGAAAACGATTAAGTAGTAATGCCGCAGAGAGGTATCGAATGAAAGATTTCTGGAAAAACACTATAAAACATTGGCCATATGTTGTTTTTGCGCTTCCTGTTTTTTTAGTGTTGTTTTTTATTATGTACGTCCCCATGGCAGGTCTTGTTATGGCATTCAAGACTTTCGATTATTCAAAAGGAATATGGGGAAGTCCATGGTGCGGACTTGATAACTTTAAGTTCTTGCTTGCTTCCAAAAGTACTTTCATTACGATCACCAGAAACACGGTGCTTTATTACATTGTATTTACTTCTATCGGAACGTTTTTAAATGTTGTTCTCGCGATCGCGATCGATCAGCTGTTCTTTAGAAAGATGGCGAAAGTGATGCAGACCATCATGATCGTTCCGGTGTTTATATCATATGCTGCCGTTCAGTTCATAGTTTACGCCTTCATAAGCACCGATACCGGTATTCTTAATAATACTTTCGGTATGTCGACAAGATTTTATTCAACTGCAAGTTTATGGCCGTACATCCTTACGATCGCCAAGATCTGGAAAGATACCGGTTACGGCTCGGTGCTTTATATGTCGGTTCTTGCCGGAATCGATTCCGAGCTGTATGAGGCAGCGGAGATTGACGGAGCGGGCAGATGGAAGAGAATTTTACACATCACACTTCCGAGCATGGTCCCCATGATCACGGTAATGCTCCTTTTGTCGGTAGGTAACGTAATGCGATCCGACACGGGTCTCTTTTATCAGATCACTCGAGACAGCGGTATCCTTTATTCGACAACGCAGGTTATCGATTCATATGTACTGCATGCGATATTCCAGAACTCGAATTTCGGATTCACCGCGGCGACATCGTTCTTCCAGTCCGTTGTCGGTTTACTGTTAATGTTGTTCGCAAACTGGCTTGTACGTAAGATACATCCGGAAAATGCATTGTTCTAAGGAGGAGAGAAAAGATGGCTAAAAAAGGCAATCAGGACATGGCTCCTTCCAGACGCGAAAAGAAAACGTTCGGTCAGTACGTACTTGCGCTTATTCTTTTGACAATCACGATCATCACCGCAGCACCGATATATCTTGTGTTCGTATCGGCGTTCACTGATGAGATGTATATTGTAAAGAACGGTTTTAAGTTCTTTCCCAAAGCGTTTTCGTTTAACGGTATGCATGCCGTATTGCGATACGGTAAGCAGCTCGGAACTTCTTACGGAGTGACCATTTTTATCACACTTGTGGGAACCGTCTTCGGACTTCTCATCATGAGTATGTTTGCTTATGCGATAAGCCGTAAGGATTTCAGACTTTCAAAGTTTTTATCGATATTTTTGCTGATACCGATGTTGTTTAACGGCGGTCAGTTATCCGGATACATAGTGTTTACCAATTACTATCATTTGAAGGATTCGCTTCTTTTGCTCATCCTTCCGTTATGTGTAAGCACCATGAACGTTATCATTCTTCGTACATACATAGTGAACAGTATTCCGGACGAGCTTATGGAAGCTGCCAAGATCGACGGAGCCGATGAATTCAGAACATTCTTCCAGATCACGCTTCCGCTTCTTAAGCCTTCACTCGCCGCTGTAGGTTTCATGATGGCAACGGCATATTGGAACGATTGGCAGAACGCTTTGCTCTACATCGATTCAAACAACAAGAAACCGTTACAGCTTTTACTTGTAAAGATTCAGAAGAGTATCTCGTTTTTGCTTAGCAACAGTAACGTGCCCGCTTCCGCAAGAGCGGCGCTCGGCGGCACGATACCTCAGTACTCTTCGACGATGGCCACGGTTATCATAGTAATCGGACCCATCATGATAGCTTACCCTTTCTTCCAGAAATACTTTGTAAAGGGTCTTACGGTAGGTTCCGTAAAGGGTTGATCAAATTTGATATCTTGGCACAGCATGGTGCGTGCCTTCGATATACACCATTTTAGGGAGGTTTTATTTATGAAAAAACTCAACAAAATCGTTGCTGTTGTTCTTGCAGCCGTTATGAGTGTTTCTCTTCTTGCCTGCGGTGGCAACAAGGGTGCATCCGACAAAGACGCTGCAGTTTCAAGCGGTGACAAAGTAACCATTAACGTTTACAGACGTTGTTTCAACCTTGCAGAGCCCGATCAGGCTCAGGTAAAGAAGGTTGAAGATGCGATCAACGCTTACATCGCTGACAAGATCAATGTTCAGATCAAGTTAAACGATATCGGAAGCGATTACGAAGACAAGGCTAACCTTGCTTTGGCTAACAAAGAGATCGATCTTCTTTGGACAGCTTCTTGGGAAAGCACGATCGGAACAAAAGATCTTTATGCAGCAAACGCTGTATATGACATCACCGATCTCCTTCCCGGTTCCGCACTTTACACCTCTATGGATGCTAAACAGTGGGATGCTTCCAAGTACGGCGGAAAGAACTACTTTATCCCCGTTTACAAGGATAACGTAGAAGGCTACAACTTCATGTTCCGTCAGGATCTTGTAGATCAGCACAATTGGGACCTTACAAAGGTTAAGAAGCTTCAGGATCTCGAGCCCATGCTCGCAGATGCTAAGGCAGACGGACTTAAGTATCCCTTCCTTACCCAGAAGACCGCTATGTTCTACAGATGGTACATCGACAAATATGATTTCTTTACAGGCGATGCAACATCTAACTTTGTAGCAGTTGACAGAGCTACAAACGAAGTAGTTGATACCGTTCTTACCGCTGATTACGAAGAGTTCTGTACTCTTATGTGCAAGTGGGCTGAAGAAGGTTACGTATCAGAAGACGAAGTTACAAAGACAACCACAGACCAGACAACCCAGACTCAGGATTGGGCAATCTCATGGTGGACAGACGTTCCCAACAACGACGAAGCTGACGGACGTTACAAGCAGGACGTTACAATGGTTCCCTCTTCCAAGAGATATCTCCACACCGATTCAATGCTTGGTTCTTGCTACTGCATAGCAGCTACCACAACACCTGAAAAGGCTAAAGCTTGTATCGATTTCATGGGTCTTCTTTACACCGACACCAAACTTGCAGATATGTATACATTCGGTATCGAAGGCGAAGATTACACATATGATGCAGACGGACTTGTAGTTCCTTCATCTGAGAAGTACAACCACTCGATGTGGGAGTCAGCAAGTGCTACGGTTGTTACCGCACCCGCTGAAAGCCCTTATACAGCACAGATGTACATCGACTTCAATAACGGCGCTGACGTTTCATGTGCAAACGGATTCCACTTCGACAAGGCAAACGTTGAAGCACAGTACACTGCTTGCCAGAAGGTATTCGAAGAGTACGGCTTCGGTCTTGAAAACGGCGGATACGCATCAGCAGATGTTAAGAGCGTGATCGCAGCTTATCAGGCAGCACTTGATGAAGCAGGTTACCAGGACGTTCTTGCTGAGTTCACCAAGCAGTACAATGAATGGAAATAAGACTAAGTCTTAAAAGTTTTCTACATGGCGGGCACCCCAAGCGGGTGCCTGTTCATGTTTTAAAGGTCGATGAAAATATCGGAGGATAATGTATGAAGAAATACATGAAACTGGCAGGCGATTACAAATGGGACACCGAAACGGACGAGAACGGAAACGTTAAAGATGTCTTTATTTACACCGGCCCCCTTTATGAGATCGATGAAACAAAAAAAGATCATGCGGTACGAAGAAAACGCATGGTCTTGCTTTCAATTCTTGCGATCGTTTTCTTTGTACCGCCTCTGTTCATCAAATGCGTATTGGCAAAAAAACTTCTCGTTGTCGTTCCGTATGTACTTAATCTTTATGCGATCTGGGAACTTGTCGAAGCCACCGTTACGTATTACAAGGAAAAAGAAACTCTTACCCGTGCGCAGAAAGAAAAGTGTATCGATAAGTTAAAAAGTGCCTGTCTTTTCGGTACGATATTCTTTTTGTTTTCAACTTTTGCGGCGATCGCAATATTAATAAAACTGATAGTGACCATTCGGGTTTCCGATGTCATATTCGTTTGCTGTGACGCAATTCTTGCGGGGATTTTCGCGTATCTTTTAATGTATACAAGAGGATTAGCGGCGAAAGAAATCGAAAAAAATCATTGAAAACAAGCATTATCGGTTGTATAATAAACTAGTTATAGTCTTGGCAGTTTCCAAAGCCGGACATAACGTCGTTTATATTAAGGAGGAAATAATAATGAAAAACAGGTTTAAAAAGGGCCTTGCACTTTTGATCGGTGCAGCACTTACGATCGGCTCTTTGACCGCATGTGGAAAAGAACCCGCAGCTTCCGTAGATTCTTCTTCCACCGAAGCATCTGTTTTTGTTGAAAAGACAGATGCCGAACCCGTAGTTGAAACAAACGAAGAAGAAAAAGTACTTGTAGTAGGTTATGACTACTTCTCAAGCAAGTTCAGCCCTTTCTTCGCCACCAGCGCTTACGATCAGGATGTGGCTGATATTATTTCAGTGCCCCTTCTCGGAATAGACCGTGAAGGTAACATAGTTCTTAAGGGCATCGAAGGCGAAGTAAGACCTTATAACGGAACAGATTACACTTATAAGGGAATCGCTGACTGTACCGTTACAGAAAATGCTGACGGAACTGTAGATTATGATATCAAGTTAAGAGATGATGTTAAGTTTTCGGACGGCGAAAATCTTACCGCCGATGACGTAATCTTCTCAATGTATGTTATGGCTGATCCTATGTATGACGGAGCTGCTTCTTTCGGCTCACTTCCCATAAAGGGAATGGCTGATTACAAGAACGGCATGGGCGCTATGTACAAGTTCCTCATAGAAGCAGGACGTGACAACAAAGATTTCACAAACTGGGAAGAAGCTGACCAGACAGCATTCTGGGCAGATCTTGATACAGCAGGCGATGCATTTGTACAGGAGATCATTGATTACTGTGTGGCTGCAGGTTACAACACAGCAGATGATTCACCCGCAACCACTATCGCCACATGGGGCTTCACCGCTCCCGAAGATGCAACAAAGACAGATATCTTCAACATTATGCTTGAAGAATATGGTTATGATCTCGATGAATTGATCTCAACCGAGTCCGCGGGAAGCGAACTTGCCGATCTCCTTCCCAACTTTGACAAGTGGGCTTCTGCCATAAGCGTAGGCGAATCTGCAGCAAACATCGAAGGTATCGTTAAGACCGGTGACTATTCACTTAAGGTTACCACAGATACACTTGATGCTACGGCAATCTATCAGCTTAACCTTGCGGTTGCTCCTCTTCACTATTACGGTGATAAGGCTCAATATGATTATGACAACAACAAGTTCGGTTTCACCAAGGGTGACCTTACTCCCATCAAAGAGAAGACCACAAAGCCTTTGGGCGCAGGTCCTTACAAGTTCGTAAGCTACGAGAACGGTGTTGTTTCTTTTGAAGCCAACGAAAATTACTACAAGGGCGAGCCCAAGATCAAGCATATGGACTTCAAAGAGACTCCCGCAACAGACAAGCTTACCGGCGTAGTTTCAGGAACATTTGATATCACCGATCCCACCATGAACCTTGAAGTTCTCAAAAACATCAAGAGCTACAACTCAAACGGCGAGATCATCGGTGACAAGCTTTACACAAGCCTTGTTGACAACTTAGGTTACGGTTATATCGGTCTTTCTGCAAACAACATGAAAGTCGGCGATGTTAAAGACAGCGAAGAATCCAAGGCATTAAGAAAAGCATTTGCGACATTACTTGCCTGCTACAGAGATACGGTCATCAATTCTTACTACGGAGAAATGGCTACCGTTATCCAGTATCCTATCTCCAACACTTCATGGGCAGCTCCCAAGCCCGCCGATGAAGGATACAGACTTGCTTACTCGGTTGATGCGGACGGAAAAGATATCTACACATCCGACATGAACGATGAGCAGAAGGCTGACGCAGCTTTACAGGCAGCTGTCTCATTCCTTAAGAAGGCCGGATATACATGGGACGATGCTTCAGGTAAGTTCACCGCAGCTCCCGCAGGTGCTGAAATGACTTATGAAGTAATCATTCCTGCTGACGGTGTGGGCGATCACCCTGCATACGGTATCCTTACCGCTACCAAGGAAGCTCTTGCTACCGTTGGTATCACACTTGAGATCAACGACCCTGCAGATTCAAACATCCTTTGGGATGCACTTGACGCAGATACCGCAGATATGTGGGCTGCAGCATGGGGAGCATCGGTTGATCCCGATATGTATCAGGTTTACCATTCATCGAACTACAATGCAGGTTCCAAGTCAAACCACTACTCGATCACTTCCGATAAGCTCGATGAACTTATCCTGGCTGCAAGAAAGAGTGTTGACCAGTCATATCGTAAGGCAACTTACAAGCAGTGTCTTGAAGAGATACTTGACTGGGCAGTAGAAGTTCCTACATACCAGAGACAGAACGCTATCCTCTTCAGCCCCGAGCGTGTGAACATGGATACCGTTACACCCGATATCACCACATTCTGGAAATGGATGAATGATATCGAACTTCTGGAAATGAAGTAATTTGTAAATTTAAGCAATAGGGTACCTTGAATTATACGAGGACCTGTAGGATACAGGTCCTCGTTTTACCCTGTTATGGAAAAGAATGCTTTTCCGATGTCGGTTAAGGTTTTTTGGAGTTGATTATGGCTAAATTTATTGCTAAGAGACTCGGTTTGTGTCTTATCATTTTCTTTTTCGCGACACTTATCGTCTATATCCTTGAATATTCCCTTCCCACAAGTTATGTGGAGAAGACAGCGCTTGAACTGTCGTCACGTCCGGGAAGCACAAAAAGTGCCCAGGAGTGGATAGCGGAACTTAATGCGCAATACGGTATGGATAAAGGAATATTGCCTGGATATTTTACATGGCTGTCCAATGCCGCAAGGGGTAATTTCGGTGATTCGTGGTCACAGACCATGCCTGTTACCGAACTGTTTCATAAATGTATCTGGTACAGTTTCGTCATGGGACTTATCGCATGGTTTTTGCAGATATTTATCGCTATCCCACTTGGTGTCACTGCCGCCAGAAAACAATACAGTGTTACCGACTATACGGTAACCGTCGTTTCACTGATCGGTATATCGATGCCGACGTTCTTTGTGGCGACGGTGCTTAAACTCATTTTCTCGGTTAAACTGGGATGGTTTGAACTTGTAGGAATGCAGGGGCGTAATTATGCAACGCTTGATGCTGCCGGTAAATTTTGGGATATGGCGGCACACCTTGTACTTCCCATCGTTACGTTGACAATTGTAGGCATAGGTTCACTTATGCGTTATACGCGTACCAACATGCTGGAAGTCTTAAATGCGGACTACGTAAGAACTGCCCGCGCAAAAGGTCTTCCCGAAAGTAAGGTTATCAGCCACCATGCCTTTAGAAATACACTCATTCCGCTCGTAACAATGCTTGGCGGAAGTCTTCCGGGTCTTTTCGGAGGAGCTCTTATCACAGAAACACTATTCGGTATCAGAGGTATCGGATACTATTCATATCACGCAATGGAACTGGGAGATATTCCTTTTACGATGTTCTATCTTGCGTTCATTTCCATTCTTACGTTACTCGGAAACCTTATCACGGATATTCTTTACGCTGTGGTCGATCCCCGCGTCAGGGTCAATTAAAGGGGGTGCGATCTTTTATGAGTAAAGACTTTAATGAAGTACTAAAACAAAGAGAATTAAACGAGACCAAAAAGGATGACACAATGTCGCTCGACAGTACCGAACGTATTAAGGTATTAAGCCCGGGCCAGCTTGTGTTTAAACGTTTTATCACGAATAAGCTCGCCATCGTGGGCTCGGTCATTCTGATATTCATGTTTACCTTTTCGTTCCTTTGCCCGTTCATTTATCCCTACGGACAGACTCAGATCTTCTATAAATATGACAACTCGCTTATCGACTATGCGCAGGTAAAGACCAGAACCGACTTTATCGAGTACGATGTCGAGAATGCACCTGAAATACACTATACCGTCAAGAACATGCTTACCGCAGATATCAATCAGATGAAATCTTCGGGTCTTAACGAGATGTTCTTATCGGACAAAGAGGGTAATACCTATAAGCTTCTTAAGAATGAGGACAATATCTACTCTTTGTACAAGAGTACGGTTGAACCTGTAGCTTCTTTGTCGGGAGCCGTTAAATATGCCACCTTCAGCATAGTCGGCTCCAAACTTGATATCGCAGCCGGCGCGGAAGAAGTTAAAGGATTTGAAAACGCGCTTAAAAAAGCCATCGATTCAAAGGCCGACAAATTTACTGTCGGCGGCAAGAGCTTTTCGCTTTCAAAGGTTAAAAAGTCTTACGATGTTTATATGGAAAGTGACGGATTCTCATATGTATCCGGATCATCCGATCCTGCTTTTGAAGAATTGGTGTTAAACAATGCGCCCGGTAAATTCGAGTACAACAATACCGATTATTCGGTTTCAAAAGATGGCGATGTTATCAATGTCTTCAAAGTGGTCGGAGAAGAACGGATAGCTGTGCTGACTACTTATGTGTTCAACGCATACGATGAAGAGTTTGAAATAAGTGATGATTTCAAATTTAACGCTATCATCGCAAGTGTAGACAATACAGCTTTCACGGTTGACGGAAAAGAATATATCATCCGCACCGAAGAAGGCGAGAAACTCGTGTTTGAGAAATCCGCAGATGATACGCCGATTGCTTCTTTCTCCACACTTGTAATAAGAAGATATAACGGTGAAGATTCTCTTGGATTTGAATTTAAGGAAAAAGCCACAGAAGTCATCGACTCTATGATCTCAGAGGGCAAAAAGACCGCTCAGTTCACATGGCCGATCGCACAGGTTGATGAGAGCGGCGAGTATACTTACGACGAAAACGGCGAGCTCATAAAAGAGGACAGAACGGTGACCGTGACCGACAAGAACGGTTCCTATGACATGACTGTTGAGCAGGTCGTATATCTGATAAATACTTTTGAACGTCCGGGAAAAGAACACTGGGCAGGCACCGACGGCGACGGTATGGACGTGCTGGCCAGAATGATGTACGGCGGACGCGTATCTTTGATGGTTGCGTTTGTTGTAGTTATCTTAGAGACCATTCTCGGAATTATCCTTGGCGGTATCGCAGGTTATTTCGGAGGCTGGATAGACAACATCATCATGCGAATGGTGGACGTATTTTACTGCATTCCTACGCTTCCCATACTTATCATTCTCGGTTCTTTGTTTGACAGCTTAAAGCTTAAGCCTTATGTAAGACTTACATGGCTTATGGCGGTGCTTGGAATACTGGGATGGGCATCGATCGCAAGAATGGTGCGCGGACAGATCCTTTCTTTGCGCGAGCAGGAATTCATGGTAGCGGCCGAAGCCATCGGACTTAAGAGCAGAAAGAGGATATTCAAGCACCTTATCCCCAACGTAATGCCTCAGCTTATCGTTACCGCCACATCGGGTCTCGGTGCTGTCATCATTTACGAATCAACCCTTTCGTTTTTGGGCCTCGGTGTAAAACATCCTCTTGCTACATGGGGTACCATGATCAACTCCGTATCCACAGCGGAAGCAATGAAGGCATACACATATATATGGGTTCCGGTAGGACTTCTCATATGTTTAACCGTAATCGCATTTAACTTCGTGGGCGACGGTCTTCGTGACGCATTTGACCCTAAGATGAAACGGTAAGGGGAGGTGCATTATGGCTAAAAAGAAAACGTATATCTCAAATAAAGAGACTGCGCGTATCACGCGTGAAAACAGAAAGATAACAAGAAAACTCGAAAAGGCAAAAAGAAAAAAAGTCGACGAGTCCTTCTATACCACGAAGATGAAAGACGACGGAAACGTTGTGGAATTTGACAATGTTTGTTCCTATTTCTTCACGGATATAGGTGTTGTAAAGGCAGTTGACGGTGTTTCCTTTAACGTTCCCAAACGTGCTACCGTCGGTATCGTAGGTGAGTCGGGATGCGGCAAGTCCGTTACAAGCCTTTCACTCATGCAGCTTTTACAGCGTCCCACCGGCCAGACCGTCGGAGGCGAGATAAGGCTTAACATAAACGGTGACGGCAACGCCATCAATATCGTAAAAGCTCCCACATCCGTTATGCAGAATATACGCGGCAACAGAATGTCGATGATATTCCAGGAACCCATGACAAGTTTAAATCCGGTGTTCAGGATAGGCGAGCAGGTTGATGAAGTGCTTAAGCTTCACAATCCCGAAATGAGCAAGGAAGACGTCAAGGCGCGTACGCTCGAGATGCTGGAACTTGTAGGTATAGCCAACAAAGAAGGCGTTTACACGATGTATCCTCACGAGCTTTCCGGTGGTATGAGACAGCGTGTTATGATAGCGATCGCACTCGCATGCAATCCCGCACTCATAATCGCAGACGAGCCCACGACGGCGCTCGATGTTACCATTCAGGCGCAGATACTCGATCTTTTAAAGGGATTGAAGGAAAAAGTAAACAGTTCGATCATGCTTATCACCCACGACCTCGGCGTTGTGGCAAACATGGCCGATTACGTGGTGGTAATGTATGCCGGACGTGTTATAGAAAAGGGTACGGCAAAAGAGATATTCTCCAATCCCTGCCACCCTTACACGATCGGTCTTATGAAATCAAAGCCTGTCGTAGGCAAAAAGGTTGATGAACTTTACAACATACCCGGTAACGTTCCCAACCCCATAAACATGCCTGACTACTGTTATTTCAGAGACCGATGCGAGTATTGCTGCGAGAAATGTCACGACAAAGAAGGCGGCTACGGAATATATCCGCCCGAGATACGAATAAACGAAAACCACGTGGTATCTTGTTACAGATTCTGGGACGAGGGCGAAGTGCTCGGATATCCCAAGTCCGTAGATGTTAAGGAGTTAAAGTGAGTACAGAAGACAACAACCTTTTGGTAGTAAAGAATCTAAAAAAATACTTTGTGACCAACAAGACTTTCCTCGGAAAGCCGCTCGGTTACGTTAAGGCCGTTGACGGGGTTTCTTTCTCCATTAAAAGAGGGACCACGATGGGGCTTGTGGGTGAGTCGGGCTGCGGTAAATCAACGACGGGCCGTACGATATTAAGACTCCAGGACAAGACCGACGGCGAAGTTTTGTTTAACGGCACCGATATCTTTTCACTTACGAAAGAGCAGTTAAGACAGGTAAGACCCAAGATCCAGATAATCTTCCAGGATCCGTTCTCGAGTCTTTCTCCCAGACTTCCCGTAGGTGAGATCATCGGCGAAGCCGTAAAGGAACACGGCATAGTGCCCGCGTCCGAATACGACGATTATATTACGCGCATCATGAAGGCGTGCGGACTTCAGGAGTATCATAAAGACAGATATCCCCACGAGTTTTCGGGCGGACAAAGGCAGCGTATATGCATCGCGAGAGCGCTTGCCCTCAATCCCGATTTCATAGTATGCGACGAGCCCGTATCGGCTCTTGATGTGTCCATTCAGGCGCAGATAATCAATCTTTTAAAAGATCTTCAGAAAGAATTTGAACTGACATATCTGTTTATTTCGCACGATCTTTCGGTAGTTGAACATATTTCCGACACAGTGGGTGTTATGTATCTGGGAAATATGGTAGAATATGCCGAGACGGATGAACTGTATGCCAATCCTCTTCATCCGTATACGAAGGCATTGTTCTCGGCTATCCCGATCCCCGATCCCGACGCCGAGATGAACAGGATAATACTTAAGGGAAGCATTCCTTCTCCCGCAAACCCGCCTTCGGGCTGCAAATTCCACACCCGTTGCAGCGAGTGTATGGAGAAGTGCAAATATGTGGCTCCCGAGTACCGTGAAGTTAAAGAAGGCCATTTCACAGCGTGCCATCTTTACAACACACCCGAGATCGACGCAAAAGTCGAAGCGGCAATGAAGGATGCAAAGCGTGAAGAAGAAAAAGCTTAAGTTCGTTGATGACGGTCGCACCATAGCCAATATGAACGTCGAAGGAATGCCCTGGTACAATCCGACACTGTCGGATGCTTCTTCAAAGAACGCGGAAACTCCGGATGTCGTTAAAGTAAGCGATGACCTCACCCTTAAGGAAAAGATGGCCATGACGAAAGGCGTTCTTTTGGCCGCATTGCTTGTAGGAGGAGTATTTGCGTTAGGATTTACGATATTTATCCTGTTTTGCGTGTTTGTGTGGTTTTAGAAAGGAAGGGTATATATGACTATTGACGAATGGAATGACAAAAAAGCTACGACTGTTGAAAAAGTAAGGCCCGAAGATACCGTGGTTGAAGAGCCTGCAAGGTTTAAAAACGATATTTCGGAAGAGACGGGTGAAACGACAGAGGTTACGCAGGTGACCGGAGAAGCGTCTTCTGCTGCGAAGCTGGGACTTGCACTCGGTGTTATCTCAATCGTGCTCGGTGTATTTTTTGCGGGAGCGCCCTGGCTCGGTATTGTTACCGGAACGATAGCGATCATAATCGGAGCGACAGAAAGAAAAAAAGACGAAGAATCGAAAGGTATGGCTACCGGTGCGCTCACATGCGGCATAGTCGGAGTATCTTTGAGCGTCGCTTTCGGAATCCTTTTCGGAATACTCGGAATAGCGATCAAGATCCTTACCAAGCTCTTCGGGTGGATATTCTAGTTTTTTGAAGCATTTTCTTTGTACAAAAATACATTATAAAACTTTGTCCGATCGGTTAAGATTTCGGTGTGTGCATCCGATAATCTTTTTGAGACAAAGTTTTATTTTTTTTACAAATAATGCTAAAGAAATATAATTTTTGTCCGATAAAATATGTAGAACCAAGGGTTGGAAAATCCGGCCCGCGAAGGTCAAGGAGGACCGAAAGGAGGAGAATATATGCGTATAGAAGCGTATACACAGGTACAGCAGGCTTATAATTCTTCGAAAATTCAGAGAGGACAGAACGTTACCCGTAAAGGACCTATCGATCAGGTACATATCAGCTCGGCAGGTATGGATATGCAGGTAGCAAAGGCTTCGGTCAATGCGGCAAGCGATATCCGTTACGATAAGGTTGAGCCCTTAAAGAAAGCTATCAACGAAGGAACGTATAATGTCAGCGGTGAGAGCTTTGCAGAGAAGCTTCTTGCCAAGTACGAAGAATTGGGGTAAAACTCGATGGCAAGTCTGGTAGAGACATTAATTGATGTATTAAATCAAGAGGATGCACAATATCAGAAACTCATCGAGTTATCCTCACAAAAGACAATGGTCATTGTCAGGGCGGATCTTGAAGGATTGCAGCGCATCACGGATGATGAGCAGTTAATAGTTGAAGAGATCAATTCACTTGAAAAAACACGTACCCAGACAATGAATGAAATCGCTAAGATCCTAAACACGGATGTTACGGGACTTAAGCTTAAGGTCCTCATTTCATTACTCGGTAAATCTCCGAAGGAACAAAAAGCACTGTCACAGGTTCACGACAAGCTGCATGAAACCCTTCACGAGATGAAGTTGCTAAACGAGCGGAATGAGGAACTTTTAAACAGTGCCAGAGAAATGGTGGACTTCAATCTTAATCTGATCCAGTCCATGCGTAAGGCACCGGAAACCGCCAACTACGATAAAGGCGCGTACAATACGGGCAGTCTTATCGGCGGTTTAAGTTCAGGCTTTGATGCCAAACAGTAACCGACAACACGTGTAAGAGGATTTTAGTTATGCCGTTAATGGGAGCAATGTATGTAGGAACTTCAGGATTGCAGACAAGTCAGAACGCTCTCAATACGACTGCGCACAACTTGTCCAACATGGACACACAGGGCTATGTCCGTCAGCAGACATTGCTCGCAAACAAAGTCTATGACACGATCAAATATGCAACACCCGCAACCGCGGCACAGCAGGTAGGTCTGGGTGTTACTTATTCTAAAGTAAGACAGGTCAGGGATTACTTCCTCGATCAGTCTTATCGTCGCGAAAGCGGCAGGAGTGCTTTTTACTCCGAATCTTACAACGCACTCACCGAAGTTGAAGATCTGCTCGACGAGTTAAACGACGATGCAAGTTTCAACAAGGCGATGTCAAATTTCTGGTCAACGATCGAAGAACTCGGAAAAACCCCGGATGACACAACTATTCAAAGAATGCTCGTGCAGAACGCTCAGTCGTTCCTTACGAACGCGTCTCAGGTTTATCAGGGCCTTATCGATTATCAAAACGAATTAAACTCTCACATCAGAGACAAAGTTAACGAGATCAACAATCTCGGACATACGATCTACGAGATGAACAACCAGATCCGCGCCATCGAAGTTGGCGGGATCGAGACAGCGAACGATTTAAGAGACATCAGAAACAAAGCGCTCGACGATCTTTCAAATCTCGTAAACATTTCGTACTCGGAAGACCTTTTCGGCTCCATAAAGGTTCAGGTAGAGGGAATCGACTTCGTGGCAGGCGATACGGTATTCGAAATGAATGTCGTTCAGGATACAGATACGGGATTTTACATTCCTTATTGGGAGATATCGGCAATCCCGGTTGAGGATACCATGAAAGCCGGCGAGAACGTTTATACCGCAGAAGACGGAAAACTTCTCGATATCTCTGCAGCGCGAGTGTTCAATATGAAAGCTCTTATCTCTTCGGAAAAGAACACCGACGTAGGTCAGTTAAGATCGATGTTATATATTAGAGGCGATAAGATAGCCAACTATACCGACATTCCGGTAAAGCCCGAGCCTCCCGAAGAAAGCGATTACGCTACACCCGCCGAATTCGAAGATGCAAAG